>JARGOJ010000267.1:0-1213 GCA_029210225.1 Planctomycetota bacterium | reverse complement strand
GGCTCGGTCGCGCGCCTCCCGGTCTGTTTTGATTCCTCCCGCGCCCCGACCTGGGGCCGACCCCTTCTGGTTCTTCCTCGATAAGAACACCGGCACCGAGAGTTTTTACGTCGCCGCGTCCCTGGTCCCATTAAAGAACATCGAAGAGCTCACTAAGAAAATTGGCGCCGCCGGAGTCGCCGGTCGCCAGGCTAGCCAACGTCTCGCCAGAACCCTCCAAGATCGCTCTCAGAAGACAAGACTAGTGGGAGACGGCAGCAGCCAGATTGAAGTGATCCAAGGGCGAGGCGCGGTCGTCCGCTTTTTGTCTTTTGCCCATCGCTAAAAGGACAATCCAATCATGCACACCGAGCTTTCCCTCCATGGCCAAACCTGGATCATGGACGATGGACAACAAGTTGACACCCGAGAGATCTTCGCCCGGCTCCTCGCTGAGCAAATGGGGAACAAGCGGAGCCTCATCAATACAAGGATTCGGGCCAAAGAAAGCACGGAAGCCCGGCCCGTTGAATCCATCTTTCGCCTCATCGGTCACTATGGCGTTTTAGGCGCTCTCGGCGAGGGCGCCTTCGGTCAAGTCTACCTTGGCTTTGACGCACGAAAACGAAATGACGGACGCACCGGTCGCTTGGTCGCCATCAAGATGCCAAACGACTCCCTCATCGATCGCTACGCCAAGCAACAGGTCAACCTTGAAGCCGACACACTCGGCATGGATACCAGCAACGCCACGGAACTCCGGCGTTGGGCTCGAATGAGCATTGGGCAATTGTTCGCCAAGGAAGCCACCCTCACCGCACGTCTAGCCATGTGCCCTCATGTTGTGAAGGTCCTCGACCAGGATGTGATGGCCCCCTACATCGTTCTGGAGTTTTGTAACGGCGGCTCCCTCGCCAACCGACTCCGAGAGCCGTTTGAGATAAAGCACGTTATCAATTGGGGCATTCAAATCGCCACAGCTCTGGACGCCGCTCACTCTCTGGAGCCAGATCACTTGGTTCACAGAGACCTTAAGCCGGATAACATTCTTATCATGGGAGACGTCCTCAAGATCACTGACTTTGGGACCTCGAAGTTAGTCGAGGCGACGGAGTCGTTGCGATCCTTGCAAGGCGGTTACACACCTCTTTACGGGGCTCCCGAAGCCTTTGACGGCAAGGCTCAATGTCACGCGCTCGCTGAATCGGCATCGCTTTTCTGTTCCCTGACAAAG
>JARGOJ010000266.1 GCA_029210225.1 Planctomycetota bacterium | reverse complement strand
ACTCTTAAGGCATTGGATTCGAGGGAGCCCTGTCCGATTTTAAAGAGCAGCGGCGGAGGAAGGTGAATATGGGTGAGTCGATGAGGAAACGAGTGCCAGGGGGTTAACAAATCTTGTGTTTTTTGAAGTGAATTCAGCCTTCGCTCTGCAGCCTCGATGGACGGTTTCGAGAGGGCGAGTTGGAAGAGCTTCGCGGGCTTTCCCGTCCATTCAGAGAGCTGCTTAGGGTGGGAATTTAACAGCTTAAGAGGATCTTTCGAGTGCTCATAGAGTCGCCAGAGCGTCTTGGAACCGATGCCCTTTTGGCCCCAGAGGGCTAACCATACCGCCGTTTTATTCATGGAAGTCTCCTTTGCCCAAGCCCAAGGCATTTTTTGTGCCGAGACGTAAAATTCATGGGAGCTACTTTGGAATTAATTTTCGTGTCTTTGCTTGTTCGGAAAGCGGTCACATTTTCCAAAAGTTGCCGTTTGGCTAGGAGAGAGCGTCTCTGGAGCTTGTTTTGGGTACAGGAGGGTGCCGAAGGATGCTTGATTTCCCAAACTAAGCCGTATATGATTCGGAAAGTCTGGAATTATAGGGGGTTGGGGCTGTTTGGTAGCAACTCTCCAATTCGTTTCAATGAGTGAAGACGTTTGAGTGATTGATCTGCTCGAACAAATAGAAGGAATGTCCTCAACATGAAAGAGTGTTTCGGGAACGGAATGCAGTGGTGGGTTCCTGTAAAAAAAGGTGTCACCGACGCTGAAAAACAAAAAGAATGCTACGAATGTGAAGACTTCGACATGTGTAGCCGAGCCCACATGGTGCACAGTTATAGGCACCTCACAGAGATTGTTCTCCACCAGGTGACCTCTGCTGTGCCTCCAAAACCAGAAAAGAAGAAGAAGTAATCGTCTTCGTTTGAGGAGTGCCTGCACATCTCGGCGAATAACGAGCTACTTTTTCAACTTGAAGCTTCGGCATGGCGCCTTGGCTTCAATGTAGACAGATATTGCAACGAGCAAATCGCGACCGAATCGGCGTCACGCGTTTTGCTCGTTTTTGTTTTTTTCGAAATGAATGGCCGGATATTTCTATGGGCCCCGCTCGACCTTTCACAGCCTCGAAAAGTTCGCAAAAACAAGTGTTTATGGGACTGAGTAGGGGTTGACACAGGCCCGTCACTTCGACTAGGATTCCGCTCACATGACTCCGTGATTCATTTCCTGGAGGAATGTACGGCATCTTTTTGCCTGCTAAGATTTGTTTCTATTTGGGGGGATCCGTTGAGGATTCGGGGTCTGTGGACCCCGACGGCACAGTAAACATTGGGTGACATCCCTAATCAAACGGGGATTCTTCATCCTTATTGTGTTCGCTCAGATTTTATTTGCTTGCTTGACCACCGAGGTTCTTCATCCATGGCTCTCGTTCAGGATGGTCCCTACGATTCCAGGACACTCACCAAAGTCTTCGCATGGACCAGCTTCTTGCTGCTCCTATCCATCGTTTGGATGGTAATGGCTGACCACAGCCGCGAGTGGAAGACGACTCAAGAGGAGTTCCGCGAAATTGAGATTATGAAGAGGCGCGCTGCATTAACTGCAGCCAAAGACGCCCTCAAATCTCAGCTTGTACTTTCTTTAAAGAAAAAGAAGGTTCGCGGCTTCTTCAAACTCGAAGGCGACAAGTGGGTTAACACCGCGAATGAAGCCGAGGAGAAATATCGTGCCGGGGTTGTGTCTAAAAGCACAAGCCTCAACGGTGTGATCTCACTTCGATTCAACAACGGTGACGCCTCTGTAGAAGGCCCCTATGAAGAGAAGACGGAAGGGGAGGGCGACAAGGCAGTTAAATTCTGGGTCAATAAAGACACCACTGTCAAATATCCCGCCTCCACTGTTGCTGAAGCCAAAGAGCTCAATGGTCAGTACGACCTTGAGATCGGCCAGCGCAAAGTGAAAGGTCAGTTCGAGAACAAAGGAACGGAATACGTTCACAAATCGACAAAGACGGTTTACGCCATGTCGGAAGTGATCACCGCGACCTCGCTCGAAGAACACCTTAAGAAGGCTGTGGAAGACGGTAAAAAATCCGTCGCTAAGCTCTCTAGCGTTGTTGAATCTTGGAATGAGAAGCTCGCTATAGAGCTAGGTCTCTACCAAGCGGCCGATCTTGAGTTTAAGAACGTGAAAAGTACCAAAGAAGCCGCCGCTTCCCAATACGAACACGCTCATACTCATAAAGCTAAGGACGCCGACGAGAAGCTCGCCCGCTATCAAGAACTTGGAAGCAAGGAAACAGAGCTCGATAAGCTCCGCCTCGAAATCGATCAATATCGTTTTCACGGAGCCTACCAACGCGACAACAAAGCTTTTGAAGGAGCCGAGAGCGCCAATGCTGGCAACTCTTTTGCCCGTGGCCCGTTCCGCGGACTCAAAGGCGACGTCGTTAAAATTGAAGGTTGGGGATCACTCAAAATCGTTGGGCCGAACGCCGAAGCGATCCAAGAGTATGTCTCACTGAACTTCGCCAATAGCCAGCCCATTTGGGGCCGCCTTGTTGGCAGCGACAGCACCTCAGTCGACGAAGTTTACCTGCCTGTCTATGGTATCCAGGGAATCAAGTTCCTCCTCGCTGCGCTCCAGCGTGAGGAAACTCACTCAGCCAAAATGCTCAAAGCCCTCGTCGCGGAACGCGATCGCCTGGCTGCAGCGCTCCGTAAGGTTGATCACACATTGGCGAATGAGTTCGTATGGAACCGTCCGCTTGTCGACTTCATCAACCCAACGCTTAAAGTCAAGCAGACAGTCGTCGAGGATCTCAAAGACGACTACTTCTTCGCTCAAATTCGCAAGGTTGACCGCTGCGCCTCATGTCACTTGGGTATCGAGAAGTCAAACTACGACGGCTTCCTCGTCAATATTAAAGGTCGCGGAATGATCGCCGTCAAAGACGTCGCCGACGCCGCTGAAGGAAGCACCGACAAAGTTGTCAGACACTACGATGGCAAAGTTGAAACACTCAGCTACAAGCAAATCGTTGACAACGAAGTCAAGCAGATCAAGCAACCCTTCAAATCTCACCCGAACGTCGATCTCTTCGTGGGCAGCATGTCTCCCCACCCTCAAGAGAAATTCGGTTGCACCATCTGTCACCAGGGTGAAGGCCGCTCCATCGACTTCTTCTTCTCTTCTCACTATCCTCGCGACGAGAAGCAGAAGAAAGAGTGGGAGAAAGAGCACCACTGGCACCCACGTCACCACTGGGAGTTCCCACAGGTTCGCACTCAATATCTTGAGTCGTCTTGTTTGCAATGCCACGACAACAACCGCCCCGTCGAACGCGCTCCAAAGTTGAACTTTGGTCGTGAAGTTTGGGAGCGCGTGAGCTGTTACGGCTGTCACAAGATGAAGGGCTTCACCGAAGAGAAGAAGAAGGGCCCCGACCTTCGCAACCTCGCGACCAAGCTCAGCGAAGGCTGGATTCACAAATGGCTTGAGAATCCAGCGAACTTCCGCCCAAAAACAAACATGCCTCGCTTCTGGTTTGCTGCTGACGCTGAGCACGCTCCCGAAGGACAGGTCAAAAAAGACCACGCCGAAATCGTCGCTGTCACAAGCTATCTCATGAAGCAGTCGAAGCCTAAGGCTTTCGTCTCTTCAAGCTTCAAGGCCACGAACTTTGCAAGCGTGAAGGACTTCGCCGCGGCAAAGACTTCAACAATTGACGCCGGAGCGGCACTCTTCGCCGAGAAGGGCTGCGTTGGCTGTCACCGCATGGATGCAAACACAAGCGTTGACGAAGTTCGCACTTATGCACCCAACGAATACGGTCCAAACCTCTTCAATATTGGTCAGAAGACTCACTACAACTGGCTGTTCTCATGGCTTAAGAACCCTGAGCACTACTGGTCCGACACCAACATGCCGAACCTTCAGTTGACTGACAAAGAAGCTCATGTCCTCGCCGACTATCTCGCGATCCTCGGTAAGAGTGACGAAGCCATGAAGGCTCCTTCAGAGACAGAAGGCCTCACGGCTGAAAACGACGTCGTTGAAGAGCTCTGTCGCAACTTCCTCAATAAGGACTTTAGCCCTCACCAAACAGACAAGATCATTCAAGGAAGCGCCGGTAAGCCTGTTCACTTCCCTGAAATGAAAGATCCTCTTGACCTGTCGACTCCTGGTGGCCGCTTGATCTACCTCGGACGCCAAATGGTCGGTCGTTATGGTTGCTTCGGCTGCCACAACGTCTCCGGTATGGAAACTCGCCCAGGAATTGGTGCTGAGCTCTCCAATATTGGTGACAAGGCTCTCGACAAGGTTGACTGGGGTCACACGACCAAAGAAGAACTTCCTCATCTCAGAGAAGACTGGATGCGCTTCAAGGTCAAGAATCCTCGTTATCCTGATGAAGGAAAAGAGAAGACTCTCGGTTACCTCGATCACTCTCGCATGCCTCGCTTTAACCTGACGAACGCCGAGCGCGAAGCTTTGGCGACTTTCCTCAGCGGGCACACCGAGAAGGTCATTCCTGATCACTACAAATACAAACCTTCTGTTCGCAAGAAGAAGGAAATCGAAGGGTCCTACCAGATCTACCGCAAGAACTGTAAAGCTTGTCACACTCTTGGAGTGGACGAGATCACCGTTCGCAAGTGGAATAGACCGGCTGGACTCACCGACGACTTTAAGGTCGACGGCAAAACTGTCGCCGAGTGGGCCGCTGTCTTTGACGACGCCGACACGGTTGAAGAGAAAATGGCCGCGATTCCTCCCCTCGCTAAAGTCAAGGCCTTCGGTCGCTTGAACGAAGTGATTGGCGGACTTGATGAAGAAGACGAGGGAGATATTCCGCTTATCAAGGCTCTCAGTGACGCCACTCGAGTCAGCGGGAAGTCCTATGGTGAATGGGTGACAGCCTTAGACGAGTCCGAAGACATGAACGAACGTGTTGCGTCCGTCAAAGTTTTCGAGGATCTCGGTCAATACACCGTTCTTCGGGAATATCTTGAAGGCATGGATGTCGAGGCCGAAACAGCTCCTCTCCGCGCCGCGCTCCGCGCTTCTCTGAAGAGGTTGCTCGTCAAAGCTGGCTACAAAGAATCGGTCGTGAAGGGAATAGTTCTCTTAGATAACCGTTTCCAAACCGACTCTCGAACCGGCGCCTTCAAGCAAGGTAAAACAGGCCCACTTCACTTCCCACTCTTTGACGGAGAAGGCAACGCCCTTGAAGTCGGAGGGAAAGCTCTTGGAGCAACCGGAGTGGCCGTGGTTCAAGTTTACGAAGACGGTGGTGGCAAGAAAGCTGGCGAGAACATCTTTGTGTCGTCCGCTCTCTACGCTGATCCGACCACATTCTACAGTGAGATCGTCAAGGTGAAGCCAGGAGTCGTCGGCTCCGAAGCGGTGATCCCCGAGTCTTTACGGAAAGCCTACCCTGATGACTTTGCGCCAGAAGGATCGGCTTCTCGGGCTCGGTATCGCGGTGGAATGACTGTGAATCCCGGAGCATACGCTCGCGTCGCCAAGAAAATGGGCGATATCACGACACTGAAGACGAACGCTCGTCCCGATTCTACGAACGCTTATGCGACGGCGCTTGTTGAAGCTCGCAGCTACATGGCTCCTCACCTCATTAAAGAAGGTGAAAAGGTCCAAGTGGGTTGGTTGCGCTCTTTCCTAAGCAATCCATCGATTAAGATTCGGCCATGGCTCAACATGCGCATGCCAAACTACGGCTTCGACGACGTCGCGGCTCAAAAGATCGCTTACTTCTTCTCGTCTGTTCAAGAAGAAGTGGTTGTCGACGGCACTAAGAAAGCCTTGGATGAGATCAAAGCGCAAATGACTGAGGATAAGAAGAACGGTAAGATCTGGAATCGCTTCAAGATCGTCGCCGCTATTCAAGATCGCCTCGCTAATGTTGGACCCGGCGCGAAGGAATACTACAACTTCACGATCGCCGACGGAATCTTGAACTACAGCGCTCGCGGAGACGTGACTATTCTAAACACCGTCGAAGAGAAGACTGACAGCTATCGGGATAAGCAAGAGATTGAGCATCCCTACTGGTATTCTGAAGGTCACGAACTCTTCCACGCTGCGCAATGCCTCAGCTGTCACCTTTGGGATGGACGAGACCCTGGTGGAAAGGTGGAGGCTTGGGCTCCTGACTTAGCGAGAGTTCGCGAACGCATTCGCCCACTTTGGTTCAAGAAGTGGGTTGATAATCCTGCCTCGATCGTTCCGGGCACGAAAATGTCTCAGCAGTTCAATAAGGGCTTTTTAGATGTCTTTCCTAAACGAATGGTGAAAGGACCCAACGGCCAAATGGTTGAAGAGTCTTTCGAGTCGTGGACTGACGGTCAAATCAGCGCGGTGAAAGACTGGGTATATGCCGGTATGAAACCAACCTTCGAGGCTTATCCAAAAGAGGCCAAGAGCGGCGATACCATTCGTGTCTCAAGTCAGCTCTTCGCTCTCGACAGTCTTGAGGAACTCTATCTGACTGGTCCAGACGGCAAAACGACGAAATTGACCCTCTTTGCTCCTGCGGCTGGTAAATCACCAAGCGCGACAGAGTTTGTTAAGGAACTCAGCCTTGGCCGAGCCTCAGCGCTCTCATTCCGTGTGACGGGTGGTGCCGGAGTTTACTCCGTGACGACTTCGGAGCCCGGCAAGAAAGTTGTTGCTCGGGATACCTCGAAAGCCGCACTGAATTTCCAAGGACGCGCTAAGTTTACTGTTAAGTAAACCGAACCGCGTGAGTGAGGTCCTTTGGTTCGCGTCTTGTATGAGACTCGTACTAGAGGACCTTTCACTAGGTACTCAATACAATTGTTCTCTGGATCACATTCGGTCTAACTAAAGTTGTGAAAAGGACAGACCATGTTAAGAAATGGGATCGTCGCAACGTCTTTGGCCTGCGCACTATTCGCAGTCCCTGCTTTCGGCAAGGGCTACAAAGAAATTGAAGTCAAGAATGGCTCGGTCATTCGAGGCACTGTCACCTACGGTAAGGCTCAACCAGCTGTTATTACTGCAGGGCAACCCGAATGCGGTCCAACCGTCGATAATCCGAATATCACGGTTATCAACGGTCGCCTCGCCAACGCTGTTGTGCTCCTCACGGGAGTCAAGAAGGGCAAAGCTTTTCTTGAGAGCCAGAAGAAGGTTCTCAGCGACCAAAAGAAGTGCGTCTTCAATCCTCATGTGGCCCTCGTTGCTGAAAAGGGAAGCATCACGTTCCGTAACAGTGATCCCGCCATGCACAACGTCAAGGTTTCCAACCCAACAATGCGCTTGAACTTCAACGAAGGTCTCGCAAAACAGGGCGACACAATGACGAAGTCCTTCCCGAAGGCCGGGAAAACAAGGATGGAATGCGCCGCTCACTCATTCATGCGCGCTCACATTGTTGTTATGGAGAACCCCTACGCGACCGTTACCGACGGGAATGGACACTTTGTTCTCACCGATGTTCCTCCAGGGAAATACAAGATCGAAGTTTGGCACGGGGATCTTGGTTTAGAAGCCGTCGTCTCAGTGGATGGTAAAGACAAGGACCAGTCTCCTTCAGGGACAAAGATCAAGGTTGGCAAGAACGATGACATCATCGTCAACGCGGCCTTCGCTGGTGGAACTCTCAAGGGACTCACTCCTCCTGATCCTGCAAAATTCGGGTCTGGTGAGGCCCCTGCTCCCGCAGCAAAACCAGATGCTAAGCCCGAGCCCAAGGTTGAGCCAGCGCCTACGGCCAAGAAAGAGCCTAAAGCTAAGAAAGAGCCTAAAGCCAAGAAAGAGCCCAAGGCCAAGAAGGCTGCGCCAGCTCCCGAGCCAGCTCCAACACCTGCTCCTGTGGCAACACCTGCTCCCACAGTTGTTCAGGTTGCCGCACCAACGCCAGCTGCGCCTGCACCGGCCGCCCACGATGGCCACAGCAAAAAAGTTGATGGCAAAGGTGTGAAGCCTTTCGCGGATCGCTCAGCGCTGCCCAAGCTTTTGATTCTTCTCATTATTCTCGGTGGCTTGGTCACTCCAGCTATTGGCTACTTTGGTATTCACGACTCTCCTCTACGCGCAATGATTTGCAAGGCGACAGAGAAGATTCCATTTCTTAATAAGAAATCTTGAATAGGGGTCCCAACGACCTCGTTATAGACACGGACCTCAGGTCCTTATTAGGTGATTCGAAAGGAAATATTATGAAACTTCGCATGTTAGCTCTCGTCCTTGGCGGGGCAGTTGCATTCACAGCTGCGGCTGAAGCCGGCGGTTACAAAGAGGGTGCAGTCAAAAATGGCGGAACCATCTCTGGCACCGTCAAATACACTGGCAAAGCTCTCCCAGATAAGCCAACTGGAAAAGACGAAGGCGCTTGCCATAAGTCGACTCCAGATCCAACACTGACAACAAAAGACGGTAAATTGGCGAACGTTCTTGTCTTTCTAAAGAAAGTCAAGAAAGGCAAGCCATTTACAGATGCACAGAAGAAGGTCGTCGCTGACCAAGCTGCTTGTATCTTCGTTCCTCACATTGCTCTAGTCGCCGAAGGTGGCGAGGTTGAGTTCAAAAACTCAGACACCGTTCTTCACAACGTCAAAGGGAACTCGATCCGCAATGGTCAGTTCAACGAAGGCGTTGAAGCCAAGAAGTCACTTAAGAAGACATTCAAAAAAGGTCACGATGTGATCAAAGTGTCTTGTTCTGTTCACGCTTGGATGGAGAGCTTTGTCGTTGTCATGCCTCACCCTTACTATGCTGTGACTGACGCTGCTGGAAACTTCAAGCTCGAAGATGTTCCAGCTGGCAAGTACAACGTCATCATCTGGCACGGCACAAAGAAAACTGAGTGCGAAGTCTCTGTTGATGGCAAAGGCGCATCTAAGCAATCAGCGGCTGGTGTCAAAGTGAAGGTCAAAAAGGGTAAAGAAGTCAAAATTGAAGCAACCTTCAACTGAACTTCCAGACTGACTTCATGAACTGATAAACTTTGGGCGGGGTTTTCCCCGCCCATTGTCTTTTTAAAGTGATCTAGGATCGATTCATGCCACGGCGGACCTTTCTACTTCTGGCCCTCTTTACGTTGCTGGGGCCATCTCTCGCGTTCGCGGGGGAGCCTCCTAACGTCTCAACAGCAACGCCTTCGGATCAACACGGAGCGCTGGCTGTTTGGGCCATTGTCGAGTTGCATTTCCTGGGGGTGATGGTGGTCGCGGGCTCGTCCTTGCTCGCCTTCTTCCTCGATGCCATTGGTTCACTTCTGGGGCGTTCCCTGGGCATTGGTGACGCGCTTTGGAAGAGCCTCTTCTCGCGTTTGTCGGTGGTGTTTTCTTTGCTAGGGCTCGCCGGACTTGGAATCGCGGGGGCCTATCCCGAAGCGGTGCAGCAATGGCTCGGTCGCTTCTCTCCGACCTTCAACATTCATATGTTCTTCGGGATTCTTGGTCTCGCTAGTGGTTATGGGGTGCTCAACAGTCGAGGCGATGGAGCGAAAGCGAGAGATAGGCAACGTGCAAACGGAGCCATCGCCGCTGTTTCTATCATTCTGATCATCGGCTTTGTCTCGACGGCTATGAACGCGGAGACGGTCGCTCACGGATTCTATGTGGGCACTTGGGCGTTCTTGTTGCCGCTGCTTGTCTTGGTCGGCTGCCGGGTTTTCAAGT
>JARGOJ010000265.1 GCA_029210225.1 Planctomycetota bacterium | reverse complement strand
TACGCTTCCTCTTCCCAGGCATGGCATACCTCGGCGAGGAAGTCGCCTCCAACTTCGCTTTGCTCGACGAGGGTCTCTTCACCCTGGTCGCCGTAGAAGCCAATCGCAGACGCGGATACCAGGGTTTTGACGGAGTGATCATTGTCCCTGAGAGCGTTGACGATGGTTCGGGTGCCGTCGACTCGGCTCGCCAGGATGCGGCGTTTCTTCTCTGCGCTCCAGCGGCCTTCGCCGACCGATTCACCGGCGAGGTGGACGACCTGGGTCACATCTTTAAGGGCCTCTTTCGGAAAGACTCCTTCGCTAGGATTCCACTCATAGACCTCTGCCTCTGGATTCTTGAGCTTTGTGGCCGCGAGGTTTCGAGTAAGAATAACCGGGGCATCAATATGCTTCAGGAGACTTTGTCCGACGAAGCCAGTGGCGCCAGTCACCAATGTTTTTTTCTGAGTCATGAGAGCTTGTCCTTTTTTCTGCTTGACCTTTGTTTTAATCTTGTATATATTCTGTATAGCTCAACTGGTCAAGTTCGTCAAGCCCTCTTTATTCGGAGATTTTCATGGCTTCAAAGAAAAGATTCAAACTCGGAGTATCCGCATGTCTCCTTGGAGAGAAAGTCCGCTTCGACGGCGGGCACAAGTCCAGCTCCTTCACCCGCTCCCTCGGACAGTTCTTTGAGCTTGTTCCTTTTTGCCCAGAAGTCGGCATCGGCCTTGGAACGCCCCGGAAGAGCCTTCGACTTGTTGGCTCGGTTCAGAACCCTCGCCTGCTGCAACCGGCGACGAATCTTGACCTCACAGATGAAATGATGGCGTGGTCTGAGAAAACGACCGCCGAGATCGATGAATCAGAGTTCGTAGGATTCGTCTTTAAGAAAGGCTCTCCAAGCTGCGCTATGGAAAGAACTCGGGTCTACGCCCCCAACGGCATGCCCGAAAAAGCAGGGGTCGGGCTCTTCGCCAAACATACTATGGAGCGCTTCCCCGAGCTCGCCTTCGAAGATGAAGGGCGCCTGAACGACGCCACGCTTCGCTCACGCTTCATTATGCGTCTCTTCGCCAGAGCTCGGGTCCTTGAGCTCTTCAGGGACAGCTGGACCATCGGTCAACTTGTGGCCTTTCACAGCCGCGAAAAATACCTACTCCTCGCCCACAGCCCCCTTATCTATAAAGAACTCGGACGCATGGTCGCTCGCGCTATGATCTTGCCCCTCCACGAGCTTGAACGACAATACAAGACGCTCTATCTAGACGCCTTCACCAAGGTCCCCTCCCCAGGACGACACCTCAATGTGCTCCAACACATGCTCGGCTACTTCAAGAAATTCCTCGGTCCCATCGCAAAGCAAAGTATCTTGAATGCCGTAACAGATTATCGACAAGGCTTTTTGCCCCTCAGTACACCGTTGAACCTTCTAAAACACTACTCTCTGGTCCATGAGCAAAACTATCTGTTGTCGCAGACCTACTTCCAACCTTTTGACAAAGACCTACAAGTTTCACAAACTGTATTGAGAGTTTGAGAAAATGTCTGGGTTGTGTTTAGAAATGTTGTTCAGCGCATGAGCGGGAAAATTGAAACGATGAGTGAAGGTCGCTACAAAATGGGCACCATAGCCCAAAGGACGGGCTTTAGCCCAGGCCTACTTCGCGCTTGGGAGCGTCGCCATAATCTCCTAGAGCCCGCGAGAGGACAGGGCGGACATCGCCTCTACACCGACGACGACCTCTACGTCTTGAGAAAGGTCAAGTCTTACCTCGACGCAGGGCGCTCCATTGGTGAAATCGCTGTCCTCGGTCGGCCCCATCTTCTTGAAGACAAAGGCTCGATATCCCAACCGCAGCCACGCCTTCAAACACTTGATTTCCCAAGCCTTGTCGACCATGAAAACCCTGAGGACGAATATTCAGAGACCGTTGAAGACATCGTTGGAGCCGCGGTGAAGGTGGATCGGGCGCGTCTTGAAGAGGCCGTCGAGAGATCCTTCTCCAAGTGGTCGGCGAGTGATGCCATTTACGAAGTTCTGCTCCCCAGCGCACGCAAGATTGGCACATTGTGGGCAAGCGGTGACTGCGGCGTCGCCGGAGAGCACCTCGCGACAGCGACCTTTGTTCATCGTGTTCAGCAATTATTACAGGCAAGCAGGAAGTGGAATTCCGGTCCAACTCAATTGATCTGTTCTTGTTTCCCCGATGAACAACACGAGTTAGGCCCGCTCATCATTGCTTATGAGCTGTCACAGCATAGTATCCTGGCCGACTCTCTCGGACAATCTCTCCCCCTTGAAGCCATCGAAGGCGCTTGTCGCGAACTTAAACCTAAGGGGCTTTGCCTGTCTGTCACTCGGTCTCCAATTTATATGACTCACAAACCAAAGCTATTGGAATTCCTCGACCGCTACCCAGACACTCACTTCTTCATGGGGGGATATGGCATTCCAGTGAATGACCCCGATTTAATCGCACGCAACGTCACCAATTGGAATGGCCAGGAAAGCCTGAAGGAATTTGCCGCACGGATCGCTGGAGTCTTAAAAAAGGTTCGCTGAAACGGCTAAAACATCGCCGCTTATCTCTTCTCGGAGCCACTCTTTTTGCCAAAGTTGGCTCCGAGTTTCTTCATGGCCTTCATTTTTTTTTGGAGGTCCGCCACGACCTCTGGATCACCCATTTTTAACAGCACATTGACCGCATTCTTTCGCGCAGGATGTCCGGGGGGCGCCTTCCGATAAAGGAATTTCAGGTCCGCCATACACTCTTTGTTATTGTTCAGAGACGCGTGAACTTCCGCCCGAGCGAAGTAGGCCGAATAATTCTTTGCATCAATATCAATGACAAGGTTCCAATCAATGAGCGCCATGCCATATTTACCAAGCGCCGCGTAAACTTGCGCCCGCGCAAAATAGGCTGGGGTATTGCGTCCTTTGAGTTCAATGGCCCTGCTCAAATCGCGAATGGCCTTATCTTTGGCGTCAACGCTCTTCAAGACGGCATAGAGCGACCCTCGGCTTAAGAAAGCCTCAGCATTCTCAGGATTCAGTTCAATAATGCGCGCTAGGTCCTCTTTGGCCTGATCAAAATTCGAGCAGATAATACTGTTCTTGGCGCGAAGATCTAAATAGACCGCGTTGTCAGGTGAAAGCTCTAACATTCTATCGAAGCATGGAATCGCTGTGCTTGCGCGACCATTGGTGATGAGGAGAGCTGCTTTCTTTCGGTAATGTTCAGGGTTCTTTGGATCTAATGAAATGGCTTTCTCTAAATCGCGAAGCGCGTTGTCGAACTTCTTCGGGCCGTCCCAAATCAAGGCGCGACGTACGTAAACATGCACTTGGTCTCGATTGAGCTCTAGTGACCGGCTGTAATCATCGAAGGCCTTCTTAAAATCTTTGCATTGCTCGTAGCAAAGACCCCGATAGTGGAAGGCTTTAGCATCTAACGGATCGTAGCTTAGCGCCAGGTTCAAGTCGCTAAACGCATTTTCAAAGCGCTTGAGCATGAGATAGGATAATCCCCGAAAGGTAAACATCATCTTGTGATTTTGCTTGGTGCTCTGGATCTTGTCGAAGATCGTGATGGCGTCTTGGTATTTCCCTTCTTTGTGTTTCTCAATGCCATCAAACAACAGGGTGTACTCGTTGCTCTCACCGTTCGCACGAGCGAGTTCCATAAGACGTTTTAGGGCGGGAGTGGCGGTGAAGCCCGTACCCATATCTTCGCGAATCGTTAATCGGTGAATCGAATAGAGGGCTTGATAGGCTGGAGGGAACTTCTCAGCGGCTTCGTTGAGCAGCTCTTTGGCCTCCGAGTAAAGCTTGCCCTCTTCGTAGATGCGTGCCGCGAAGAGCAAGTTGTCGAGATCTCGATCGCTGTTCTCTAAGGCCTGGCGAATCCTCTCTCGAAGGGCTTCGCGACCGACTCCTTTTCTGGCTAAATCAAGCGCTAGTCTGAAGTTCCTTTGGCTTGTTTCAACACGCTTTAGGCGCTCCCCAAAGGTGATCTTTAGCCGCTTTGCGTCGGCTTCCCTGAGCTGTGTATTGTAAGTTTGAACTCCTAACAACCCGGAGATAGAGAGCATTAGAGTTCCGGCAAAGAGGCCCATGAAAAGGCCTGGACGGCGTTTTAGCTGCGTCGCCAAACGCTCTGACAACGAGTATTTATAGACGCTGACTTCCCGCCCAGCTAAATAGGCCTTTAGTTCCTTGCCGATTTCTTCCACAGATGTGAAGCGCTCGCTGAGCTTTGGCGCCAGGGCCTTTCTTGCAATCGCATCGAGCGCTTTGGGAATGGTCGCGTCCCGGTCTCTCGGACTCTCAATCGAACCCTTAATTGTACTGACAATGAGTTTGAATGGACTCTCTCCTCGAATAGGAGACGATCCTGTGAGAATCGCTGTGAGGATCGCGCCGAGGGCAAACACGTCGGCTTGCTGAGTGACACCCTGCCCGTTCGCTTGCTCTGGAGACATGTAGCCAGGGGTTCCAATGACGGCCCCCTCAAGGGTCAATCCTTCCCTTGCAAGTTCAGAATCTCCGACCTCAAAAGCGTCTGAATCTTCGAGGGCGCCATCGTCGTCGTCCTTAAGGTCACGGGCAATACCCCAGTCCATAACCATGACTTCGCTAAACTCACCGAGCATAATGTTATCGGGCTTGAGGTCCCGGTGAATAATATCCTGGTTGTGCGCATAGGCGACCGCTTCACAGACTGGAATGAGAGCCTCTAACAGAGGACGGAGCTCTTCGAAGGAAGGCGGGGCGTTTCGATAGAGCTGGCGAATACGCTCTTCCAGGCTTTGCCCTTCAATGACCTTCATGAGTAAGTAATGTTGCCCCGCGCAGTTTGTTCCTGCTTCGTAGATTGGAGGGATGGCAGGGTGCTCCAAGCGGGCTGTGATTCGACCTTCTCGCTGGAAGCGGGAGAGGCGCTCTCGCCCCCCCTGATCCTGCAAGAGTATCTTTAGGGCCGCCTGTCGCCCGAGTCGCTTATCAAAAACTCGATAAACCTCTCCCATTCCCCCAACTCCGAGCTGCTCCTTCCGTTCCAGAACCCCATCTGCGTGGGGAGCGAAGAGGGGGTCGGTGAGGCGTTCTTGTTCATAAGCCTTGACGATGGCGGCGCGCCGCCGGCTTTGTTCGTCCTCAAGGAGATTCTTGGGAGAGTGAAGGTTTTGTTGCTTGGCTTGACTCCCGGCGCTCGATTGGAACGGAGTGTTATGAGGACCCTGGCGACCCGAAACATGTTTGGCTTGATCGCCGGGGAGTTGATAAGTCGCTGTTAGGGAATCGGAAGCATCAGACGAGCCCGTGGGATTCATTTCGAGTTGTCCGAATGATCCGTCCCCTGAATTCGGTGAGCCTGGAGCGCTAGGAAAAGCGCGAATGGCTTGGGCTTGGGCTCCGGAGAGGAGTCCGTGTTCAAGCAACAAAGCGCAAAGGTCGTGACTTTGGCTTCGGCGCGGAGACTGGTAGGCTAAACGGACTTGTTCAGGGCTCACAAAGCCGAGTTCAATCGCACGGTGTCCTTGTTGTTGATCTCTATCCATTCAGGCATTCTCCATGTAAACGCTGAAGATACCAAGCAGGGACCGAATATGCAGCTAGTGAGCGTCATTAAGAGCGCTTAACTCATGAAAGGAGGCCTTACACGGCGGACCTGATGCGAAGCAATAGTGACGGACCCCGCCTTTCTTCAAGGCCAGAATCGTGGAAGAGCAGGTGCCATAAACGCCAGCGTGAACGCACAAAGCATCGAGCTCGCGCAGCAGCAACCTTGGTTTCCGCCAACCCTGCTCCTGAGCTCTCAGGTTTTTAAGGGAGGCTTTCTCATGGTTGGAGAGCATACGAACACATTGAGCTTTGATCTCCGGCCAGGGGCTCATTCGGTCGATCGTGAGCTGGTCCTGACAACGCTGCACCTTTGGGAAGGCCTCGTCGTTTAAGCGCCCATTTGGCAAGACTTGAATGCCTTCAGGCACCGTATGGATTTCCACGGAGGACATTTCGCTGTGGCAGTAGGCTACTTTCAATTGCTCGGCCGTGCCAAAAATTAGATTGAATGGATTGAGACTCGCAGGATTGAGTCGAGATAATTGATCGCAGACTGCATCGAGGGAATTACTCTTCAAAGCGCGCAGCACGACTTGGCCCCGAGATAACACGTTCTCCTTGGGAGTACGATTCGTTCTTTGGTTGGTTATTCCGACAAAAAAACCGACTTTTGTGACACCTAACCAAGTTCCTCCGGCGATTTCGTCTTGCCCACCCCAAATTAGTGGTTCTTTATTGATACATGCTGGAGCTATTGATTTCCTTGAGTAATATTCATCTCTGTTCGCTGCGATGACCACAGGATAGTTCTTGTGTACTCTATTTATGACAATCAATGTGCACATGATCCCTATCCTTATTCTTGGGAATTCCCTAAAATCTTTGCATAGACTTCGCTAGCCACTGCGATAAAACAAAAAATTGAATCTTGCCTGAGTAGAGCATTGGAAGAATTTCCCAAAAATACAAGCCGAGAACTGGATGAAGTGAAAAGTCGGCAAGAGCTGCTCGACGAAATAGAAACACTACGGCGAGAATTGACGATTCTCAAAAATCAAAGCGCATTGTCGAGCGATGCCACAAATTCACTGAAGAACCCCGTCCCTGATATCAACTCAGTTATTGAGCATTCGCCCGTCGGCCTGGCCCTTGTCAACTCTACGGCTCAGCTGCTCAGTTGGAACCCGCGTTTTCAAAAAATGCTGGGTTACTCCAATGAAGAAATGTCGAAGTTGCGAGTCCCTGACTTCACTCATCCGGAAGACGTCGCCGTCGGAGAGAAGGCGATCGGGGAGCTCTTTCGCAAAGAGAAGCACTCCATTCGTTTTAGAAAACGGTGCCTAAACAAAGCTGGCCAAGTCTTTTGGGTAGAGCCACATATTGTTGGCATTCGCGATGAGAACGGTGAGGTCCAATGTCTCCTCTCCACGATTGTCGACGTGAGTGATCAAATTGAAACGGCCGAGACCCTTAAAAAACGAGACAGGCAGCTAAGGCAAGCCCAGAAAATGGAAGCCGTTGGACGCTTGGCCAATGGGGTCGCGCACGATTTCAATAACTTGTTGACCGGCATCCAGGTCAGTACCCATTACTTGTTGCGACAAGTCCCGAAAAATAGCGAGATGCGTGATGATGTTCTAGAGATTGATAACTGTTGTAAACGAGGTTCAAAGCTCACTCGTCGTCTCCTCGCCTTCAGTCGCGGGAACAAAGAACAACGCGTCATCATTGATGTCAATTATGTCGTGAAGAGCATGGAGAACATGCTGCGCCGCCTGATCGGTGAGCGAATCAGCCTTGAGATAAACCTCAGCTCCGAAGTCTGCAGTATCCACAGTGACCAGAATCAACTGGAGCAAATCCTCCTAAACCTGGCTATCAATGCCCGTGACGCTCTCGAATCGGGGGGCACCCTTCAAATAGAAACAGACATCGTGTCTGGCAAAGTCATTCAAGAACGGCTCTCTGTTGAGACCGATGACGACTTCGTGAGTCTAAGAGTTCGAGATACTGGCACTGGAATGGCCGATGCCGTTAAAGAACGCCTCTTCGAGCCTTTCTACACCACGAAAGCCCCAGGGAAAGGAACGGGCCTCGGGCTCGCGGTTGTTTACAACATCGTTCATGAACACGATGGTTTGATTGACGTTCAAAGCGAGATTGGACAAGGCACGAGCTTCAATCTCTACTTTCCACTCAATGTCTCTGGAATCCCCGATCCACGGCCAAAGGAAGAGAGTAAATACATCTTTCATTCCGTTGGACGTGAGCGAATACTGCTCGTCGAAGACGATCACCAAGTGCGCCGCATGCTGGTCCGCATCCTTGAAGATACTGGATACACAGTCTATGAGGCGGAAGATGGTGAAAAAGCGCTCGCTGTTGTTGAAAGCCTCGGCGGTGACTTCGACTTGCTTATCTCCGATCTCATTTTGCCGAAATTAAATGGCGATGAACTCTTTGAGCGTATTCAACGAAAATATCCCAATAAGAAAGTGCTGTTCATGTCTGGCTATGGCATCGATCTCACCGATCGCCTGCTTGGAAAGCACTCCCTTGAATCCTTCATTCGCAAGCCATTGAGCCCGAAACAACTTATTAAAAAAATAGTCTCAATTTTTAAGAACACAGGACATAAAAATGAATCAGAAAATTAGCCAGGGAAGAATCTTACTGGTTGACGATGAATCCCTTGTTTTAAGGGCTTGTCAACGCATCCTTAAGGAACTTCCTGAGGTCGATACTGTTTCACTGGATTGCCCTAAAACAGCATTGGAAATGTTGAGGTCTGATAAGACTGAAAACTTCGATTTAGCCATCCTCGACATTTTCATGCCAGGTATGACCGGTCTGGAATTGCTCCGGGAGATTCGGAACCACGACCCCGAGCTATCTATCATTCTCATCACCGGCTCGCCAACTCTCGAAACGGCTGTTGAGGGACTCCGGCTCGGGGCCTCCGACTACGTCATCAAACCGATACTCCCCGATGATTTCCTCACTCGTGTGCGCCGTGTCCTCGAAGAAAAACGCCTCCGTCAGGAGAATCGCTCCCTCACAGGACTGATCAACCGCGAATATTCATTCGGCGACATCGTTACTCAGAGCGAAGTGATGAAACCCGTTCTTGAGCTCGTCGATCGAGTGTCTCGCACAAATATTGATGCGCTCATTCTTGGTGAGACGGGAACTGGCAAAGAACTAGCAGCCCGGGCGATTCATAAAAAGAGCGGCCGCACCGGGCGCTTTATCACGGTTCACTGTACAGACATCCCGGACAGCCTCATGGAACGCGAGTTCTTTGGTTATGAGCGAGGCGTCTTCAACGACTCCGATATCAGCAGCATGGGCGTCCTCGAACTCGTCGAGGACGGCACCCTATTCATCGACGAGATTCAGAATATGCCCCTCGCCATCCAGTCGAAGCTTGTCACGGTCCTTGGGGAGCGGAGCTTTCGTAAGATCGGCGGAACGAAAGACATCCCCTTCAAGGCCCAGGTGATTCTCGCTGCCCCAGAAGATCCACAGAAAGCCGTGAGCGCCGGGCGCTTTCGCCAAGAACTTTACTCTTGGGTCAACGTCGGAACGATCTCCATCCCACCACTTCGCGAACGCACCGGCGATATCGCGGCTCTATACGATCACTTTGTCGGCGTCTTCTGCAAAGAGATGGGGCTCCCCATCCCAGAGTTGAGCGCCGAAGTGAAGGAAGTCTTCGAAAACTATGCGTGGCCTGGCAACATCCGAGAGCTTCAACACGCCATCAAGCGCGCCCTCGTCGTTTGCAATACAGAGACTATCGGCCTCGACGAGCTTCCTGACACCGTCGTCAAACACGCACGCTTTCAATCCAACGGCGACGTTGATGGCCTCTTTGAACTACGTGAACGCTGTCTCGCCCAATTCGAGCAGAAATACCTCACCGACATCCTAGAGCGGAACAACGGGAACGTCCTAAATTCCGCAAAACGTGCGGGAGTCCCAAGAGGAACCTTCTATCGATTAATGAAAAAATACGATATTAACCCCTCCAATTTTCGCTCTAGAGACTAAGCCCCGTGGAATCACCAGGCCTCCTTTATCAATATCATTGCTCTCAGCGCGAGCCCACACTACACTAAA
>JARGOJ010000264.1 GCA_029210225.1 Planctomycetota bacterium | reverse complement strand
TTACACGCGACCCACCCCTGAGGGTCTTGCGTGATGTCTTTCTTGAGGAATTCACGCAGCCTTTCCAGGTCTGGATCACTGGGTTTATCTCGCCGATAGTAACCACTCTTGAGCCAATTCTTCTTGTCGTATTTTTGACGAATGATTGTCATCGTCAGAAAGCGAATATGGTCTTTGGGGGTTGTTGGGGGCTTCTGATAAATTTTCAACAATGTCGAAAGGACATCATCCTTTTTCAAATAACTAAAAGCTCTGAGGGTTGAATTGATCCAGAGCAGAGAGGTTGTCTCTTTTAGCTTCTTGAGGTTGTCTCGCGCCCGCTGCTCCGGGCTCATTTTTGCGTTTCCCTGCGCGTTTGCAAGGTGCGGAGAAATAAAGGACGACGCAAAGATAAGGCCGCTCGTGAGTGTGATCAAAAGAGTTCTTTGCCTAATAGTCCGATTCATACCGCAACCTCCCTGAATTTACCAAAGCTCCGTTATACCTTTTTCAAGGGTCCAAGCCATTCACCTATTACAATGAGGATAAAAAGCGGGTGCTCAATTTTCACGTTGGCTGGGGGGGAAGAGGACCCGCTTTGGCCCGAATAGCCTGAGTCCAGTCTAAAATGAGAAAGAGATTGTCGTGCAAATATTGAATACGCTTGTGGACAGGGGCCTCAGAGCCGGAGTCGTTTGGGCCTCAGGTGTTCGGGTGGAAGAGTCCAACTCAGAGCTACAGTCGAAAATCTCGGCATTGTTGGAGACTCGAAAGGTACAAGAATTCCCAGGGCCTGAGCTAAAAAAGGCCGTCCGAGATTTATTGAGAACGGGAGGATATAAGCCAGCGGGGAGGAACAAGCCGGCGAGCGAGTATCTTGCGGCTGCCTGTCGAAACGACAAGTTTCCCATCATTAATAATCTCGTGGACATTAACAATTATCTATCTTTGCATTCCGGTTTACCGATAAGCATGCTCGACCTTGCAAAGACAGGGACCGAGTTAATTTTGCGCTTTGGCGGGGATGGAGAACGCTATGTCTTCAATAGTGTGGGACACGAAATTGACATCAAGGGACTCATCTCTATTTGTAGCGGGGCGAATGGGGCCAGTCGGGCCTTAGGGAATCCAGTGAAAGACTCCATGGCTGGGAAGCTCACCGAAGAAACCGAGAGTGTCGTCGCCGTCGTTTATGCCCCGGCGACTGCGGTTACAAAAACACAGCTCTCTGAGCTTATGGATTCCTTTGCAGAAATGCTCAGAGAGCTGGCTTATGCTCAATCGGTCGAGATTCAATATGTGTAGAAACTAAGCATTAAGAGCCTGTGCTTGGGACTTTAATCTCAGCCTCTCGAGAATAAACGAGCGCAGGGTCTTCGCGTTTTTGCCAGCTATGAATAATGGCGTCGAGGCTCTCTTTGGGTTTTGCGTTGAAGACTGTTTTGCCATTGCAAGTCACTTTGATGCTCTTGTTTGTTTTGACTAAGGAGTCATCAAAGTACAAACGAAATGACTTGACGTTTTCAGTCTTAATTTCAATTTTGCTTTTGCCGACGACCTTGGCCTTGATGTGAGCATTTTCACCGGATTCTTCAGTGATTTCAATCCAGAAGCAGCGGCCCATATATTTCCCAATGGTCTGGTGGTCAACGACTTTGGGGGAGGGGTTTCTACGTTGCTTCGAAATCCAATTATTCAAGTCTTTGCCGTTCGATCCGCGACCGAGAAATGCCATGAGATTGTGAGCTGCGTTGGGGTCTTCTTTATAAATAAATGGGGCCCTAAGCTCTTTGAGTTGCTTGGCATTGCGTCGATCAGACTCTGGAGGAACAGTTTTGTCCTTGGCGCCATGGATGAAATAGATAGGCAGGTAGCGACCATTTTTGATGAGCGGGCGGCTTTGATTGTCGACCATGCCATAGCGCTCGCGACGGGAGAGGGCTCCTGCGAGGGGAACGAGTGCTGCGAAGTTATCGTGATAACGGAGGCCAATGTTCCATGTTCCGTAGCCTCCCATGGAGTATCCACTCATGTAAATGCGGTTGGTATCAATGAATGCCCTTTTCTTGATAAAGGACAGGCCTTTTAGGGCGAAACCAGTATCGCGATAGAGCCACCAGTGCTGGAGCATTTCGCGGCCCATAGTGTCTTCGTTTCCTGGCAAAGACGCGCCGTTTGGACCCGCTGCGCCGGCGCTTGGGAGCTTCTTCGCAGACGGCGCGATGATGATCAGGCGCTTCTTGCTCGCAAAACTTTGGTATTGGGGGACTAATTGCCGACCGTTCCCACCGAGACCGTGGAGCAGGATTAAGACACCAAAGCCCTTCTTTGGGCTCTTCCCGGACGGAACGACGATGTTCAAATCCGTCGAGCGGCCAAAGCTATCTTTGATGGTCTCAGTGTGAGTTCCAGCGCTTAGAGCGTCGTTCGGTCGGCGTCCGCTCCGAATAGTCTTTAGAAGCTTTCCCGGAGAGCCGAGCTTTTTGAGCAACTTTCTTTGGTCTTCAATGGACTTCTTCGAAGACGCTTTGTCGAGGGCATCGAAGACTTTGCTTCCCTTCGCGAAGCTGGTCGGTGTTAAGGCTAGCAGTATGCCTAAAGTTAATAGGAGGGTCTTTGATGTCATCACTCGAACTTTTTCCTTCATCCAATGTCGGGATTGCATCCCGCCCGTACTTACGGAGCACTAACAGAGTCATTCAACCGTCTATACTTCGTTCAACCTAGAGTTGTTTGAGACCTTTTAAACATTGGGGAAGATGGCAACCGAGTTTCTTCATGAAAAAGTTGCGAATAGAAAGACAGCCAGGCAAGGTCAAAGCGTCCTTTGCTCCCGGAGGCTGAATTTATGTACAGTCAATTTGTGGCTCATTCCTTAGACAAACAATCCAAAATTTATCTTGGATCCTTGCCCGAGTCGCTAGCGTTCTCACAAGATGACTTTCAAGCATTGTGGGACATGCATCCCGAAGAATATCATGTGATTCGGATGCCCACTGGACTTGTCCGAACTCCTCGGTGGCAGCAGGCCTATGGAGCTGATTATCACTATACCGGGCGAGTAAACAGAGCTCTCCCGCTCCCTGGGGCGCTTCGACCTCTCTTAAGCTGGGCCAGACATAACGTTGACCGCCGCCTCAACGGTTTGCTCTTGAACTGGTACGACGGTGACCTTGGCCACTACATTGGCAAGCATAGGGACAGCACGAAAAACATGTTGGAGGGTTGCCCTATTTTGACAATCTCACTGGGGGCCGCGAGGACCTTTCGACTCCGGCCCTGGCGCATGGGAAAAGGGTTTCAAGACTTTCCTATGGTCGACGGGACGAGCTTCATCATGCCTTACAACACCAATCTCCATTGGACCCATGAGGTCCCAAAGCGTAAGTCTGAGAAAGGTTTGAGGATCTCAATTACCGCTCGTGGCTTTAAACAGTGAAGTCACTCACAGAGCCCGTAGTGACTCCAACAGCTGGTGCCATGATTGAGGTTATCCAGCACAGAAATATCGCTCATGGCCCATTCATAGACGGCGTCGATGCTCGCATAGGTATAGTGTTCACCGGCCTTGGTATATGCTTCTCGGTCATGAAATCGTGGCGGGATTTTCCGAGACGTGAAGAAGGACGCCGCGCCATTCCCGGCGACAGCTGAGACCCGAGCTTCGTAATCCCTCAATCGATCAACGAGATAGGGATCGATCTCAAAGCAAGCTCGCAAATCAGCCTTGCCACTGAATAGGCAAGGGAAGCAGCCAACACGCTTCGCTCCCATTTTGTAGAGCGGGTTCGGCTCGAAATCGTACTGCCTGTGGATTTCAAAAACCTCTTCGTGAGTCCAATTGAGGATGGGCCGCCAAACCGGACACTCAAAGACTTTGCGACGCCCTGGTTGATTATTCAAATCCCAAAGCGGCGCCGCCGATCGCGCTTCTGATTCTTGTTTTCGAATGCCCTGCACTAAGACCGGGTTGTCGAACATTCCCCGTCCATAAGCCTCGTCCATCCACTCAGACATCGGTACGCGCCTTTTTCTCACAGAGTGTGATGAATTTGAACTCACCTCGAACCACATGGAGATGTTGGTCTAGTTTCTTTGCCAGACCATTCACATGATCAATTGTCATCGGATGTTCGTGGCCGGTATCACACCAACAGAGGAACATACGATTTTTCAATCCCGATTCGAAAAAGAGCCAGAGCGCCATCGCCGTGGAATCTTTGCCTCCGGAAACGCAGAGGAGTAGGTCGTGGTCTTCTTGGAGTTGGGGAGGGATTTCTCCGGCGCTTCTCTGTTCCACAAGCATGCTTCCTTTCGATTTCGGAAGCCAAATCATACAAAAATTCTGACAGCAACGATCTCATTGTTTGTTTCCGGAGGATGCCCTAGGCAAAGAAGCAGAGACCAAAGCTGGGGACGCCAAGCTCTTGTCCTGACGGAAGCGCTTTCCCACAGCGCGGGAATTGACAGTTCTTGACTAAGAAGACTCAGGGCATTTTTTTGATGAAAGTCGCGTTTTTTAGGGACCAGTCAAATCAAAGTCATTATAAGATTCCAAGTCACTCATCATTTGAATATCTAGCAGCTTCGACATGCCCCAGGCAGGTTCGATCCTCGAAATGAGAGAGCAATGTTTGAAACCAGTGATTTGTACCAATTGCCAGAATCAGCGAAACTCGGTTTCATTAAGGCTCTTCTAGCAGTCGCAAACGCCGATGGAACGATCGACTTGAGCGAGAGTTCCTTCATTCAAAGAGTGATTGAGAGCGCCGAAATGAGTGAAGAGCAGCTCTTTGAGGCCCGGAAGGTATTGACCGAGCAGCCCAATCTCGAAGTCATTCTAGAAGACATCTCCGAGCAATCTGTTGCCCGTCTCCTCGTTCAACAACTCGTCCTCCTCGCGCATATCGACGGAGAGTACCATGAGAACGAGAAACGTTTAATCGCCTCCGTTGTTCAGCACTTTAAGTTCGAGAGCAAGTGGTTATCGGGGGTCGAGGCGTGGGCCCAAGACGGTATGAATTGGCTTCAACGAGGTCGAAATTTTATCGGCTAAGGGAGGAACCCTTTCCATGAACGAAGTCGCGCTTCCCAATCCGGGAGACGATGTTTCTGGCTATCATTTGGTCCGCGAACTTGGGCGCGGAGGGATGGGTGTCGTCTTTGTTGCGCAGCGGCACAACGAAGACTTCGCGCTGAAATTCATTCTCAAACAGACTAAGGACGACGAGGCACGGTTCTTTGAAGAAGTGAAAGCAATGACTTTGGTGGGGCAACATCCTCACATCGTCGCAATGCAAGATCATTTCTCTCATCGCAACAAGCTCTGTATTGTCTGTGAATTGGTCGTCGGATCAGACCTCGCGGCCGTATTAGCGAAAGGAAAACGCTGGATCTGGCAAGATGCAGTGGAGCTTATTGAGACCCTCGCCGACACTCTCGCTCACATTCATGATGAAGGTTTTTTACACCGCGACGTAAAGCCTGCCAACATTCTCATCCGGGATTATGACAATCATATCTTCCTCACTGACTTTGGTCTCGCAGGGCACAGTGACACTGGCAGTGGGAGCGGCCCAAAGAAAATGATCGGGACTGCTCTCTATATGTCTCCCGAACAAATCAGCGGCGAGAGAAAGAAGATTGGCCCCCAGAGCGACATATGGGCCCTCGGCGTCATTCTATTTCAACTTCTGACTGGCGAGAGGCCCTTTCACGGTGAAACAGAGAACGAGCTTCTTGGCCAAATCATGAGCAAGAATCCACTGGAGACTGAGCTTTGGAAGAATGAGTGGCCGCCGGAGCTGAAAGTCCTTCTGGCATCAGTCTTAGAGAAGGCAGCGGAGAATCGAATTCAAAGCGCAGCGAAACTTGGGCATGATTGTCGCCAGCTCTTAGACCACGCCGCGAAGTTCCCTGAGAAGACCATGACCGCTGGGCGCTGGAAGATATTAGCGCTCACCCTCATCTTCCTGTTGCCGCTCATTTCCATCGCTGGCGCACGCTGGGATCGGGAGAGTCCAAATAAAATAGACGACATCAAAACAATGAACCGTCGAGTTAGTAAAGAGGAAAGGCTGCTCTGGGATCGCTTAGTGAAATCCCTTTACAATCGACAGTGCAATCCTGTGGAAGCTCTGTCCTTATCAGACTCCGATTCACTACGTTCTTCATTGACAGTGATTGCAAAGCACGCCACGGACCGAATGGCTCCTGAAGACACCGGGTGGCAGCGGGCTTTGTCCTGGAATAGTGTTTTCAATGCTCTAGAGTCGGATCAAGTGCTCCCAATCCCTGAAGACTTCGATAGTGACGGGCAGCGACTTATTACATTAATGAACCTGCAGTCCAATAAAGCAGTCGCGTCAGAGAGCAATATTCGCAAGCTCGGGAGCAAGCCGGCTCTCAGTTACGTAGAGAGAGTCCTGCTCATTATTGACGGTGTCACTAATGAGGATTGGTCTTTTGTTGATTCTCACTTTTCGGCAAAGGTCTTTGGAGCCGGTTGGGATCAAGAAAAGGAACGATGGCTCACTGAGATCCGTTGCCAGCAGCTGTTTGGCAAGCTCCAAGACGTCCCGAATACGGAGTCCTTACTCGCGGAGTTCGATCAGTTTGATCGTCACAATAACAAAACTAAAATTGACCGTTGGTCATCGTGGAACAAGGCCTGCACGGAACGATTCCTACTGATATATGCTGAAGATCTGCCAACGGCGCAGCTGCTCGGAAGAATTCAAAGGCTGACTGTCGCCTTTCCAAAAATCAAGACTCCCAAACTGACAGGAATACAATGGATCGCGCTGGCGAAGATTGCTGGAAAGAATAATCTGAGACCGCTAGAAGCGGCGTTCTATACACAGGCGACCTTGACTGGTCCCGACACTCGCCCACCAGCGCGCTGTCATATCAAAGAATACTTACTTCGCTTGGGATATCGCCGAAAAAACTCCGCAGGAATTGTTACAGAGTTAATGGACTTGCTTGAGCTTGGCTTCAGTTTCCCGTACCACGACGTTGAGGATTATCTAAGAAAAGCTGACGAGAACGGCACCTTGGCAAAGCTCCAATTAGACGACCCAAACAAGCCCTCCTTCCTCTACCTTTCAGGAATCTGTCCATTACCTAAGTTTGGGTCGCCTCAATCAAAAAGAAATCTGATTGAGGCGAGGATGAAGAGCCTTGATCGCGCTTTCAATTATTCTCGTGGACTTCCGAAAGGCCTACGGGGAGAGTTGTTGTTTCAAAAGATCCGTTGGCGTCTCCGGCAGTTTGAGTTAACGTCGAAAACCAATGCCTTAGACCGCAAAGATGAAATGAAATTGATAGGGGATCTAAAGACTTGTGAGCGTCTCGGTTTTTTGTCGTCACAATTGGAGTTCTATTGTTTCGCGTGTTCTCGCTTGACTGGTCAAGAATGGCAGCGATTTTACAAACGAGCGGTCCTCGAATCAAAGAGGGATGGCTTTACTCAAATCCGAGATTTCTCCTTTGACTGGAAAGAGTCTCCGAGCAAAGTCGTAAAATGGAACTTCGCGCAAATTCAAGTTGTACACTTTCTCCAGAGGGGAGATCTGGTGAGCGCAAAGCAAGTGCTCACTCAAGGTTTACAACGACCCGGAACGAGAAGGCAGGCTCTTTGTTTGATCGCCTATCGGACAGTTGTCATGACTATGGCGACGCAGTTTGTGGCTGCCAGTCGAAATCTGAGCGAACAAAGCTCGGCCTTGAGCGATGAAGAACAGGGTCAATTCACCGCGATCTTTGAAGAGATCCTCGGACAACTTGAAAATTCATTTTCCGGTCAGGTTCGAAAAGACCTGCGCGGTTTACTAGAAGTATTAAAGAGCAGAGATTGACGGTGAAATTTTGATTTTTGTCTTCTGGCATGAAACATAACAAGAAAGATAGGGGATTTGTGAACGAGAGTGATATTGAATCGAACGAGGACGGCCAGGCAACGCGTGCAGTGACTATTTTCCGAGTAAGCTTTGTAATCGTTGGTTTTCTCTTTGCACTCGGAATATTTATTGTGCTCGGTTTATTTTTCGAAAAAAGTGTGGGTGAAAAATCGACAATCCAGCGGTGCTCAAACAATATGAAAGGCCTGTTACGTTCCAGTATATTATACTCAAATGAGCATGGGTATTTCCCGCACATGGCGAAGAGCGGCCAGGAACAGACGGTCGCCCATGTCAGCGATTCGTTTCAAACTCTCGTCAATCTAGGCTATCTCAAAGACAACTCTGTCATGATCTGTCCCAGGTCCCATGACATGGCGATTCCAGCCGGTTCTGAAACGATTCCAGATCCCAAGACGTGGACCTGGGGGGGCATTCGCTTAAACACTCCTTGTTTGCCTGTGAAGAAATCCTCGAAGCTGAGCGTCTATATGAATCCTGAACTCAGCTATACATTGCGACGACATGAGTTAAAGGACAAGGATGGAAGATCGGACGCAGAGCTCATGGTCGACAAATGGTTGAGGCCGACAGGTCGTGATGGTGGCGCCCTTCCAGGGGCGAAGCTGGGGAACCACCACCAGGGATTGGTCCTCGGCTATGCAGATGGCCATGTCGAATTCACCAAAAAAGACGACATTTCTGGATTGAAGCGCATTTTCAAAGTCATGAGAATGAGAATCGATTGAAGATCCGCTCCAAGACTTTCTAATGTCCGTAAAGAGCAGAAAAAAGTGAACATCGAAGCTCCAACGGTGTAGTCGCCTAAAACAGTGAAAGCAGAGAGGAAGGTCATGACTGAAGCTAATTCGAGTATAGAAGAGCCGACAAGCGGCAAAGTTGCGATGCTTACTCGGGCGTTTTTAATCATTGTGGGTCTGATACTTCTTGCTATTGTCTTTGTCTCACTCTTGTTTCCTGTAGTAAAGTCCGGAGAACGCGCTTCAAAAACACAACGTTGTCGTAATCAGGTCAGGAACCTTGCTCTCCCTTTAATTCTCTATGCGAACGACACCGACGCGTTTCCCCACATGGCAGGGAAGGATGAGTATCAGAGCGCGGAAGATGTGAGCGATGCCTTTCGGTCTCTCATACGCATGTCTTACGTCGCAGATAGCTCAATGTTCATATGCCCAGAATCAAGAGATCAGGTAGCTCCTGGGGCCTCATCATTCATTGTGGATCCAGAACTTTGGGATTGGCGGCAAAGAAAATACAAAGGTTCCAATGCTCTGGACAGAAAGTCTTCACATTTGAGCGTGTTCGATAATACCGAGCTGTCCTACACTTTGAGAAAACGAAGGCTTATGAGCAATAAGGCTCGTTCGGATACAATTATCATTGCCGACAAGTGGATGAAGCCTCTCGATAAAAAAGGCTTCACTATTCCTGGATCACGAACGGGTAATCACGGCTGGGGATCCAATGTTGGCTTCGCTGACGGCCACGTGAGCATGTTCAAGCACACTGACAGGCCGAAGTTCAAGAAGCTCTTCAGAGACTTGCGAATGAAAACCGAGAGATACGAAGACATAGCCCCCAAGTAATGTCAATGAAATTAAGAAGCTGGCGAAGCTCCGGCGGGCTATCAAGATTCGAATGAACCAAGATGAATGAATTAGATAGGCGTAAAATCATTCGTCGACTAAGATAGCTAGCGACTACTTGTCAATCACCTATGCAGGCAGAGGGCAATGACTGAAAACGAAAATGCAATATTGGACGACTACGAAC
>JARGOJ010000263.1 GCA_029210225.1 Planctomycetota bacterium | reverse complement strand
AGAAGAAGCCGACCGTGAGAAGCTCAAGATTACCTTGAAAAAACGCATCTTCACGCTCCTTAAATACTATCGTCGTGGCAACAAGAAGGCCGTGGAAGCAAGCGAAGAGATCCTCAGTCTTGAGCCCAAAGATTTGGCTGGACCCCTGCTCCTTCCTTACCTCGACGAGAAGAAAGACAGCATTCGCCGCTTGATCGCGGAGGCCTTGGGCAACACCGGCTATGACGCGGCCGCGCTCCCCTTGCTCGAAAAAGCGCTGAACGACGACACTTATTCGGTCGCCGTTCAAGCTGGGAAATCACTCTGGCGTCTTGAGAACAAAGGCACGGTCGCCGAGGCGAAGAAGAAGCTTGTTCAGAGCTTGTTCCACAGGTATGAGCGGGTGCGCTTACGCTCCGCGAATATCCTGAGGGAGATTAACGACCCGAGCACAACTCCTTATCTCATCGAAGCCCTCTATCTTCGCAAAGCTAAGAAGGTCAGCGAAGTTCAAGAGTCGCACGGAGTCGTCCGTGGTGGTAGCCAGGCCCGGGGTGTCTTCGGGCGCTACAACTTGCCGGTTCAACAAGGCGCGGGGGTTGTTCGGACCCGAGAAGTGACGAAGCTTGTCTACGCCTTTAATCCATCCTCACGGAAGGCCTTACGGGCCATTACAGGGAAAGACTTCGACTACGACAAAGCGGAGTGGTTTCGCTGGTGGCAAAAAGAAGGTCGACCTAAGCTTCTCAAAGAGTTAGCGGAGAAGAAAAAGGCCCAGGATGCTGCCAAGAAACTAGAGAAGAAACCAGCAAAGAAGCCTGTCGAGGACGACAAGCCCAAGGCGAAAAAAGACTCCTAAGAGGGCTCAGTGAAAATCATTGGAGGGTCCCTTCGGGGTCGCGAGATCTTCGTTCCTCAGGGCTTAGTTGCCCGGCCAATGCGCAATCAAGTACGCGAGGCGTTGTTTCACACCATCGCCGATCACATTCCCGACTGCGTGGGTATGGATCTCTTCGCAGGAAGTGGTTCGCTTGGACTTGAGGCTATTTCCCGAGGCGCAGGGGCGATCTACTTTTGTGAAAAAGCGAAGCCCTGTCTTGCGGCGCTGAAGCGAAATTTTCGCGAGCTTGGAGTGACTGATCGGGCGCATGTAAAACGCCTGGACCTCGCTCGAGGCTTTGATCCACTCTACGAATTTGGTCCTTTTGATTTGGTTCTCATGGACCCCCCCTTCGATCTTCTTCGCCGACCTCCAGGTGCAGGCTTTGTGGACGTACGAAATATCCTTGCGGAATTAGGGTCTTCCGATTTACTAAAAAAGACCGGCTTAATCGCCTTCGAGGCTCCCGCGAGAACTTTTCGTGTGGAGCCTGAGCTCAAAGACTGGGGCCTGACGCTTGAGATGCGCCGTGAATATGGGTCGACCTCTCTTTGGATTCTCAAGAAAGCGGGAAAGGAATGTTAAACTTCATTATATTGATGAACGATGAAGGAAGAGGAAGACTGGTAGTGCAAAGGTAAGATATGCATGTTTTCTAAAAGTCGATGTCGTTTTGTGAAGTCGAATAAGTATATGCTAAGTTATCTGTGTTGGAATCCCTGCGTACGGAGGCGATGGTGTCGGCCAGTATGAACGCCCAAGCGTCCCAACAAGTCAATCACCATGTGGCTAACCTTGCGGTTGAGCTTCAGGTTCTAGAACGTCCGCTCGCGGACAAAGTGCTGGCCTTTCTTAATTCGCAACCCACACCGATGGGCTTCGTTGACTATCTCACTCAATCCGGGCGATTTGCGCCCGATTCCCTGGAAAAACTCCAGCAGGAGTGGGTACGTCGCAACCCTCCGCAAAGTCCCAACGTGCCTCCTATGGCCCCCTCCAGCTCTCAGTTCCCCATCCCCTCCATTCCCACAAACTCACCCTCTAGCTCCACTCATCCTGCGGTAGGTTCAAGAGCACCCCACAACGGAGCCCCACCACCCTCACAATCAGGCACATTTCGTCCCCATGAAAGCAACGGGATGACCTCGTCGAGCGGTGCATTCAGCGCAAACACCACAAGCTCCAATACTCCCGCGTCCCTCAAAGCCGACGAACTCCTCGCTTTCCTGCTTGGCAAAAACTGGAAGCTGGTGCCTATGAACCAGCTCGTCGAGTGCCGCGCCATGCAAGCTCCGACAGGCTGTCGCCTCGGAGCCATATTGATTGGGAAGAACCTGATCACCTCTGAACACCTCGCTCACGCCTGCGAAAATGTCTATCGCATCTTCGCGATCTGCTCGCTCTGTGCTCAAACTCACGACCTCAGGAACAGCACCCCTGCAGCTTGTCCAAGCTGTCAAGGCCCATGGTTCCAAGACTCAGTTGAGAAGATGCTCACCGCACCCACAGCACTCCCAACTCCACCTCCTCCAAGCGTTGGAGTCGCAGGGCAATCGTTCGTTCCACCACCGCCCATGGCGCCAAACAACGCTCCACCACCGCCGATCAATCCTAATCAAGCCTTCCCCAATCCCGGGGCTACGCCACCAGCGCCCGCGCCAGATCTCAATGATCCCTTCAACATGCCCGTGGGATATCAAGAACAAAACAGCCAGGCCAAGTTCTCTGAACTCCTCGCGACGTCTTCGATTAACCGCAATCGCAGCCGCAAATTTGTTCCCCCCAAACCACCAGAACCGTCCCCAGAAAGCTCCGACGAAATCAACCTCGGGCACTCCTTTGACGAGCTCTCCATCTTTCCGGGCGCATCAAGCGACGAGTTCACCGCGCCTCCAGAGGTCGCTGCCGCTACCGCTCCGGCTGCTGGAGCCAAAGTCGAGCCCGTTGTCCCAGCAACCGCGCCTCCTCCACAAACGGTTGGCAAGGCAAATAAAGGAAAAGCTAAGGGGAAGAAGAAAGATAGCCCGAAAGCTAAGAAGAAAGGTTGCTTTGGAAAATCGGCCGCCGCTATAATATTGTTAGCCACTATCCTTGTTCCTGTTATTGCTTATGCTTGGTAACGACTGGTCTTTCGGCTCTTAAATAAGAATACGGATTCCCGTGAACAACCCTTCTCAAACAACACCACTAAACCCCCCCGCGCTCAAAGCTGACAAACTCCTTGTCATGCTCCTCCATTACCGAGATGTTGTTAAACAATCCGCTCTCTCGGAATGCCTTGCCATTCAAGCTCAAACACAAATTCGACTCGGCGCCATCCTCCGCGATAAGCAATACGTGTCCCAAGAACACCTGATGCGCGGCTATCAACTCGTTTATCAGAGATTCTCTATCTGCGCCCAATGCGCAGAATCCTCCGATATCCAAAAGGGCGCCCTCCCTACTTGTCCACATTGCGGCCACAACATCTGGTTCAAAGACAACCCGACCCAAATCTTTTCTTCCGCGCCCGCCACTCCAAGCGCCCGGCTCCGTCAAGTTGAAGCGCCCGCCCCGGCTCCTCCACCACCGACCAGCTTCTCGGCGCCGATCTCCATTGATCCTGCCGATCCCTTCAACATGCCCATCGGATACCAGCAGCGAGAAGACAAAGGGGAAACCTCAAGGCTCATGGCCACCTCCAATCGAGGTCGGCGCCCAGACATGGAGAAGAAGCTCCAAGAGTCCCAAGAGATGGACCTCGGCCTCTCTATGGACGAGCTCGATATCTTTCAAATTGAACAGCTGGAAGCGGCCCGAGAGGCCGCAGAGTCCGCCGAGAAGAACGCCCCCGCACCCAAAGTCGAAAAGAAAGCGCCGGCGCCAAAAGCAGAGGCTCCAAAGCCTGCTCCCAAAAAAGCCCCAGCGAAAAAAGCGCCCTCACCGAAGCAGCCCGACGCGATGGCCGTCAGCGCCGAATTCGGCGACTGGAAGAAAGTTCAAGCGTTGAGCAGCAAAGGCGCGATTATCGCTGCAGATCAACCTCAAGAAGGCGCCGAACCCGCCCCAGAGGCCACTCCCGTCAAAGCGACCAAAAAGGGTTGTGGAAAGAGCGCCGCGCTTTTCCTCCTCGTTCTTGGATCCCTCGCTATTCCCGTGGTCGCCTACGCCTTCTCCTAAATCTCTCGCGCCATGAAGGCCTCTCGCATGACCTCTCCGCAACTGTCAGCGACCGCCTCTCACAAAAGACATCGCTCTCGCTCCCTCGTCCTCTTCGGTCTTCTCCTCATTTTGCTCAGTCAAACGCCTCCCAAGAGCGAGGCTGGTCGAAGCCGCGTCACTATTCATTGCCCAGTCGATGGCACCGTCCACCTTGCCCTCATCACAATCTCACGGAATCAGTCGGGAGGACGGGATAGCGATGGTTGTGTTTACTCAATCGAAGGTAACGCTCTCACTGTTCACGCTCTCGACGACGTTATCACCTGTCCTAGCTGCCTCTACTCTTGTCAGAAACGAGATCTGAAGAAGAGCATCAACAAGAACGAAGGACAATTCAGCCCCCGGCAAAAACGCTTGGTCCTGAAAGCCGTTAAAGACTCAGGCATTAAGGTCTCTCAAAGTGTTAGCAACAGTGAGTCTATTCCCGTCGCAACTCGACATCGTCTCAGCGTTGTTTGCTACAAGGCGCTGAGCGAAGACACAGGACAGAGCACGGGTCAGGAGCGCTTCTACGCCTCTCTATTGCTTCAAAGCGCATGGATTGAGAGAGGCCTCTCCGTTTCCCAAGGTGGACTCTCAAGCTTTCGCCCTAGCGACCTGAAGGATGGATTGAAGCAATACCAAGGGCTCAAGAATGAAGTCGGCTCTCTTCAACACCCGTCCATTCGCGAGATTCGAAGCCTAGAACGAGTTCTCCAGCAGCTCGACTCGTTGCAGGGACGTGTGAATCAACAAATTCCAGCGCACGATGCCGTCGAACGTTTTCGAAAACAAGAACTCGAACGAGCCTTCCTCAAGATCGAAGCCGAATTGAGACAGCTGAAGGAAGAGGCCAAGGGCCGCGCCGATAAAGCAGCCGCCGCGCTCATGAGCAACGAAGGACGTACTCTGCAACTGCGCCTAGCCCAAGCGGCGCTGCGCTTAGGGCTCAGGGCAGAGCGAGAACAGTCGCTCAAAGACCTGAAGCGGGAGACCCTGCCACGGCCACTCTCCCTAGCCTTAGCGGCTCTTGAGCAACACATCAAAAACGAGGAAATCCTTATTCGGGAAGCCCTTGGCTATCTTAAGCAGGTCCCGAAATCGACCGAGGATGGAGGAGAGGAAGTTCAATTACTCAAAGGAGATTTATGGCGTCGTCTGGGAGAAAATGGGAAGGCCCGCGCCTGTCTAAAGGGGCTGAATAGCTCGAAGAAGCTTTGGATCCAGCAAAGGGCAAAGCTGCTCAACTCTCTAATGAAAGACGGATAATCACGTGGATCGAAACTTCGTCTTTCTCGCCTTCTTCCTACTGCTCGTCGTCTTGATCGTAAACTTTCTGTGGCTCTATCAATCGACGAAGTCCCAGCTGGAAGTAGGCTTTTTTAAGTCTCGTGAAAAAGCTCTCCAAAGTGATGTGGTGGCTCCGCTATCGTCGCTCATAGTCCGAGCTACGGCGATTACAACGACCTTCTCGAACAGGGTTGAGGTCCACGCGCTCTGCAAGCGAAGCGACGCGAAAGAACGCCCAAGCGGAGAGCCAAACGCCTCCGCCCTCGATCGGATGCTCGTCGAAATCCAGAGAGAAAACCCGAAGATTCACCAGCTGATCTTGCTCGATCAAGAAGGTCTCGTTGTCGCACGTCTCTCCTCGCCTGCAGTGGACATTGAACACTCGATCGTCGAGAGGATGCGACTGGCGCCAGAGGCTGAACATCGTCGACTCTCCGAGGGTCTCAACGCGAACGAAGTTCGGTGCTCATTGATTCCCGCTGACGATAATAAACCCCTTCTCAGAATTGAAGCCGCCATACCGGGCATGGGTACCGAAGCTCGTCAGGCGGTTCTCATTCTTGAAATGGACGCAAGCGAGGCCTTGGCAGGTGTTGATTCTCTAAAGACAGAAAGCGAGCCAATCGTCGGACAGAGCCGTTTTATCGCGGCCGAGTCGGGACGTCGCCTTTATCCCTTTTCAGGAGATTGGAAGAGCCTCGATCAGCGCTTCGTCGGACAAACTTGGAGAGACTTGTTCCAAGGGAGCAGCGACATTTCTACGCGCCTCGGGGAAGACCTGGTCACCGCGCTGCCCATTGACGTCCCTCAAGGCAAGGGTTGGCGCGTGATCGGTACCGTGACCCAGGCCGAAGTATCAGAACTTCTCGGCAGCGAGCTTCGCTGGACTCTAGGCTTAGCCGCCGGAACCTTCTCTTTCGTGATCCTCCTGGGCCTCGGAGTGGGGCGCCTTCAGTTGAGGGAGGTCGCCACTCAAGAGCGTGCCTCTTATCTGGCCTTGTCCCTCAAAGAGAAGGAGCAATCCGAGCGCTTTCTCGATTCGGTCTTCAATGCGATTACTGATGTCATCGTGGTGCAGGACTCCGACTACAACATTATTCGCAGTAATCGCATTGCGAGAGAAGTCTATGGTGAGGATATCAACGGCCGGAAGTGCTACAGCGTCTATCGCAATAAGTCGGAGATGAATTGCAAGGAGTGCCCCGTCGATGTGACGCGATTGAGCGGCAAGGCTCATCGCATGGAGATGGTCCACCCCAAGACGAAGGAGGTTTGGCAGATCAATAACTTCCCGCTGAAAGATGAGACGGGTGAGGTCATACTCGTCATTGAACACGCTCGAAACGTGACAGAGCATCGGGCGCTTGAAAGTAAACTCATTCAATCGGAGAAGCTTTCCACCCTTGGAGAAATGGCCGCAGGAATTGCCCACGAAATCAACAACCCCGTCGGCGTGGTGAGCATGTTTGCTCAGCTCGCGGCGGAAGAACTGAAAGAAATGGAACAGACTGAAGATGTCCTGGAGAAGATTCAGGTGATCGAGGAGCATTCGCAGCAAATCGGGAAGATCGTGAAAGATCTTCTTCAATTTGCGCGTAAGAGTGAAGGCGAACGGAAGCTGGTGGAGATCTCCGAGATTATCAATCGGGCGATGGCGATCGTTGAATTGAAGAAGATGGCGAGCGCGGTCAACATCGATCGCGACTCTGGGGCTGGAGTCTCAATTCATGCGGATGAAGGGCAAATTTCCCAGGTCGTTTTGAACCTTGTCGTCAACGCTATCCATGCCATGGAAGGCCAGGGAGAGCTGACTGTTCGAGTTCAAACGATACTCCCCGGCGCTCCACCTCCCGCTGGAATCGCTGCGGCGGATGCCGGGGAAGCGCTGAGAATGCAGTCGCGGGTCAGGATACTCGTGAAGGACTCTGGCCCAGGGATTAAAGCTTCGGATGTCCGGAAGATCTTCGACCCGTTCTTTACAACAAAAGAGCAGGGCCAGGGGACTGGCCTCGGATTGTCAGTGAGCTTTGGCATTGTGCGGGATCATGGCGGAATGATCTACGTCGATTCAAGCCCTGGAAAGGGTGCCACCTTTATTCTGGAACTCCCGACGAAGATTGATGGTCCAAGCAGTCCAAGTCAGCGCCTTCGATCTATTGAAGTCTAGGTAGAGAGTCAAACTATGAGCGAAAACAACGATGAGAAGCCTCCCCAGAACGATGCTCCCGACCCGGATGCCCGCAGCGAGGATGAGAAGGGATACTCGGACAATCCAGAGGGCCCAGGCCTGAACATGTCGATGTGGGTCATTCTCGGAATGGGTTTGGCCTGTAGTTTGTGCAGCGCCATTGCCTTTGCCGTCTTCATGCTCCGATCGACGACGCAGGTTGTGAAAGGCAGACCCTTTTGGCGCAGTGGTAAAGCTCGTGCCCCTGAGGCTGTTGTCAGTCAGGGTGAGAGCGCTTCACAGTGTTCACAGCTCGAAATGAGAACCATGGAGGCCTTGGGACAGGCTTGGCTGGAGGATGGAGAGGCAGAGCACGCGTCCATCGCCGCCTTCGCCGACCTTCAGCTTCGCTTGCTTGCCCTGGGGGCTCCCCGTGCCCTGTTGAGTGAGACAGCGAGCGCTATTCAGGACGAAATACGCCACGGCGAGTTTTGCTACAGGCAAGCGAGCACCTACACTGATAAGCGCTATCAGCCAGGAGCAATAAGAATCAGTGGGTCGCGCTCTGGAGGCCTCGGCCCACGGTCGCTCCGTTTGGGATTCGTGGCCCTGGAGTCGCTCTTTGACGGATGCTTGAATGAGGGCATCGCGGCGAAAATCGCCAAACAAGCCTCGCAGCGTTGCAAACCAGGTCTCTCAGGAGCCCTGGCGAAGATCGCTGCGGATGAGGCGGCTCACGGTGAATTGGCTTGGAAGATTGTCGAGTGGGCTGCTTCAGAGGGGGGAGCTCTCACGACGGCGCTCTTGAAGCGCGGAGTGAAACGATTGGAGACGATGGAGCCAAGTAACCAAGCAGAGCCTACAAAGATCTCTATGGAGCTGTGGTTGCTTGAGGGGCAAGCTCGCCAAAATGACCTCGTCTCGGCCTTCTACGTGCAACGCAGAGAGCTTCTAGAGCGCATGACTGATTTACTTCAGCCTAGAAGAATCACTGCTTCAGCGGCTTAGTTTTCGTCGTGGTAGCGCTTGGTGATTTCGAGGACAGCGTTCATGACATCGCGTTCGAGGCGTTCCATGGCCTCTTGTCCTGCCTGAGCTGTGATATCTCGTGACGCTTCAAGATGCACTGAGAGTTGGCTCCCAACGTTGAAGATCTCGACCAGTTTTTGGATGGCCTCGGATTCATTGAGGACCGGGGCGAGTTCTGAGAGGGCGGTTGCAAGGCTCTCGCTCGGGGCTGTGCTCTTTTGTTCTTCGTAGCTAATCTCTGTGGTGTCAAAGCGGCTCTCGACGCTGAGGGCGTGGAGCGGGCGATTGCTGCGGTTGATGATCTTATGGGAGTGTCTTGGTGGAATGAGAACCACCTCTCCCGTTGTGACTTCTCGCTGAATGGACTCGATGGTCACGAGCGCTCTGCCTGAGACGAGGTAGAGAAGCTCTTCTCGCTCATAGTGGCGATGGGGGCTGGTCTCTTCTCCGGGGTTCAGCTCAAGCTCCCAGCATGATTGAAAATGATCGGACGCGCCTTCCAGGCGGAACCGTGGGTGACTTCGCAAGCGTTTGATTCGCATGAGCCTTCTCCTGGAAAAATGCCACTCGTTAAGGGTTATCGATGGGTTGCCAAGCGTCAAGGGTGATCATAACCTTGTGACCTCTCTCTATCTTGTATGTCTTGGCGGCGTCGCCTTGGTTGATGGCGAGCTCCAAGTAGGCAAATGAGTTAACAATGATCAACGAATCTCCAGGCTTTTTACTGCTATAGGAGTTTGCGCAAGGGCCCTGAAGTTCTACGTTTGAATCGGGGAACGCGGCCGATTTCAAGGCGGCGTGATAGCAGGCTGGGATGTTCGTGCAGACATTCCCGAACCCGTCGATATAAATGACCTCTCCTTCCAAAGTCGAGCCTTTCCGGTCGACTTGAGGAGAGCTTATTTGAACGGGGTCGGTGATCTTTGGTCCGAGGTCCTTTCCAGGGATGCCCCGTGCAAGGTGTGCAGCGACGGGCGCGAAGATGTCTCGGCCATGAAAGGTGTTCGATTTTTTGGGGAGCATGAACTCGGTGTTAGTGACCGACCAGCATTGATAGCCCTGGCCCTTGTCAAAGACCGGTGTGAGAACCCCGTTGTCTGGAGCGAGAAAGTGGCCCATGGGGCTCGCCACATAAATGATTCGGCGGTCCGACCCGACTCCTGGGTCAACGACGCAGAGATGAAGCGTCTCCGCTGAGAAATAGGGGAGCGCGGCGTTGAGCATGAG
>JARGOJ010000262.1 GCA_029210225.1 Planctomycetota bacterium | reverse complement strand
TGATCCCGTAGGGGCAGACCCTGTGTCTGCCCGGGACTTGGTGTTTGCACTTTAGGATAAGTATCATGACTGAAGTTAAAGAAATGAAGCTCTACAATGCCTTGACTCGGAAAGAGGAGGTCTTGAAGACACTCGAAGCGGGGAAGGTGAGCTTCTATAGCTGCGGTCCGACGGTCTACAATGTGGTTCACATTGGAAACTTGAGAGCCTTTGTCTTCTATGACCTGCTGCGCCGAAGCCTTGAATTTCTGGGGTACGAAGTGCGTCATGTCATGAACATCACGGATGTCGATGATAAGACCATCCGGCGTTCACAGGAGCAGGGGAAGACTCTGCGTGAGTTCACGGACTTCTACAGCGAGCGTTTTCTCGATGATCTGGCTGCGCTCAAGATCAAGCTCCCAGAGGTCATGCCTCGGGCCACTGAGACCATCGATGGAATGAAGGCTATGATCCAGCAGTTGCTCGACAAGGGCCTTGCTTACAAGAGTGAGGACGGATCGACGTACTTTGCGATCAATCGTTACAAGGATTACGGCAAGCTCATCGACTTCGATGCAGCAGAGTTAAAAGCCGGAGCTGGTGGACGGGTTGCGGCGGACGAATACGACAAAGAGTCTGTTGCAGACTTCGCGCTTTGGAAGGCCTATGTCGAGGCTGATGGGGATGTTTTCTGGGAGAGTGAGTTTGGCAAGGGTCGGCCCGGGTGGCACCTTGAGTGCTCGGCCATGGCTCGGGAACATCTTGGTGAGACCATTGACCTTCACGCGGGGGGCATCGATTTGTTGTTTCCCCATCATGAGAACGAGATCGCTCAGTCTGAGGGTTGCTCAGGAAAGCCTTTCGCGAATCACTTTTCTCACAACGCTCATTTATTGGTTGCGGGTAAGAAGATGTCGAAGAGCCTCGGCAACTTCTATACTTTGACGCAGCTTGCCGAAGACGAGTTGATTCAGGCGACCGGGCGTGAGTTACGCTTGTCTCTTATGAGAATTCACTATCGACGGTCGCTGAATTTCCAGGTGACTTATGGTGAGCAAAGCGATCCTGATGTGGCTCCACCTGTTTTGCGTTACGACACTTTAGAGGATGCTCGGGCGTCCCTAGCGCGTTTTGATGCCTTTGTGGCTGATGTTAAAGCGGCGACGGATCAGGGCGCTGCTGAGGTCACGGCGGACGTTTCCGCTTGGCTTGAGACAGCCAAGGATGAGTTCGCAAAGAATCTGCAGGCCGACTTAAACATTTCGGGCGCGGTGGCGGTCTTGTTCCAGTTGGTCCAGGAGGGTCATAAGCGTGCTTTAGAGGGTGGCAATGCGAAGGCGGTCTTAGAGACTTTGGCTGCGTTTGACACTGTCTTGGAGATTCTTCCTGAAGAGGATGGATTGCCAGGGACCTTGGAGCCCTTGCTCGCAGAGCGCATTGAGGCGCGGAATGCTAAGAACTGGGCGCGTAGCGACGAGATCCGGGATATCTTTAAGGATGCGGGCTACGAGTTAAAGGATGGTCCGAAGGGTCAAGTTTGGCGAAAGCTGTGAGAATGGCATCTAAAAGGCAGTTTTCGATGTCTATTTTGTGTCATGTCAGCAATTTGCGCGGGGTGCTAAGTGTTGTATTTCGGGTCTTTGAGCGCAAGTCAATGTCTTGACAACGAGAATTGCAAAGGGAAAACTATTTTCCTTCTTGAAAAGAAAGACACCTTTGACTAAAGTCTGCGTCTCGCGTTTCAGGACCCGACCTATGAAAAGCAATTTGATTGGGAAACGGTCTTGTATGTGGAATGCGCCAGCGTAGCTCAATTGGTAGAGCTCCGGTTTTGTAAACCGGCGGTCGTGAGTTCGAGTCTCACCGCTGGCTCTGAAAATTAGATGTATCTTTTGGGTAGATACCGAAGCGGTCAAACGGGGCAGACTGTAAATCTGCTGGCTCAGCCTTCGGAGGTTCGAATCCTCCTCTGCCCAGTGCTCTTGAAAAAGAGTTGTCTTTTTGCGGGTATAGCTTAGTGGTAAAGCTCCAGCCTTCCAAGCTGGCTACGAGAGTTCGATTCTCTCTACCCGCTATTCCATTGAAACTTGAAGAGCGTTCCGACGTTCTTCATGTTTTTTTGGGCAAGCTGTTGTAGCTCAGTTGGTAGAGCACATCCTTGGTAAGGATGAGGTCGTGGGTTCAAGTCCCATCAACAGCTTTGTTTATTTGATAGATATACTTCCTTCACACACGTGAAGATTATGTTTGAGGTATATCGGCAGGTTCCACAAGATCGATCGCATTCCTATATATTGGGATGCATAAGATACTGGCGGCACGGTTGATTGGGTTGAAAGACTATCCAACGCGCTGATGTCTCTGGTTCAAAAATGAAGGAGTTTACCCGGATGGCTAAGGAGGTCTTTGAACGCACCAAGCCCCACGTTAACGTCGGAACAATTGGCCACGTTGACCATGGTAAAACAACTTTGACCGCTGCTATCACCTTGACACTTGCTTCCAAGGGTCAAGCGAAAGCACGCGATTTTGCCACAATTGACAATGCCCCCGAAGAGCGCGAGCGTGGAATCACAATCGCAACAGCTCACGTCGAGTATGAGACAGCTGATCGTCACTATGCTCACGTCGACTGTCCTGGACACGCTGACTATGTGAAGAACATGATCACTGGTGCTGCTCAAATGGACGGCGCGATCTTGGTTGTTGCTGCGACTGATGGCCCTATGCCACAGACTCGTGAGCACATCTTGCTTGCTAAGCAGGTGAACGTTCCAAGCATCGTTGTCTTCTTGAACAAGTGTGACATTGTTGAAGACGAAGAGTTGATTGACCTCGTCGAGCTCGAGACACAAGAGCTTCTCTCTAAATATGATTTCCCAGGTGAAGACACTCCCTTCATTCGTGGATCAGCCCTTAAGGCTCTTGAAGCTGCAACTGGTGGCGACGCTGACGGCGAAGCTAGCAAGTGTATCTACGAGCTTATGGAAGCTGTTGACAGCCACATCCCAATGCCAGAGCGTGACGTTGATAAGCCATTCCTAATGCCTGTTGAAGACGTCTTCTCTATTGAGGGTCGTGGAACAGTGGCAACAGGACGCGTTGAGCGTGGAATCGTCAAGCAAGGCGACAAGCTTGAGATCGTCGGCCTCGGCGCAACTCAGCAAACAACTTGCACCGGCGTTGAAATGTTCCAGAAGACTCTCGACGAGGGTCGTGCTGGAGAGAACGTGGGTTGCTTGCTTCGTGGCGTCAAGCGCGAAGATATTGAGCGTGGTATGGTTCTCGCTAAGCCCGGAACTGTGACTCCTCACACCAAGTTCAAAGCTCAGGTTTATGTTTTGAAGCACGATGAAGGTGGTCGTAGAACTCCATTCTTCACCAACTATCGTCCTCAATTCTACTTCCGCACAACAGACATGACCGGAACCGTCAATCTCCTTGAGGGAACGGAAATGGTTATGCCTGGTGACAACTGCGAATTAGAGATCGAACTCATTAAGCCTATCGCAATGGAAGCGACTCTTCGTTTCGCGATTCGTGAAGGTGGCCGCACTGTTGGTGCTGGTTCGGTGACTTCAATCATCGAGTGATCTCGCTTCGGCGGCATGATCGAATTTCGGGCCACGCGGTCTCAAAGCTGTAAAGCCCGTATGCCGTGTTCCAAAGAGTTTTTTGGAGCACGGCAAAACTCGTTCGAGAGAGCTGGTCTTTGGATTAGTTCGATGAGCGAGCAAAGGGGTGTAGCTCTAATGGTAGAGCGACGGATTCCAAATCCGTATGTTGGGGGTTCGAGTCCCTCCACCCCTGTTTAACATAGAAATCTAGATTTCTGGTGGTTTACAGAGATGGCAATTGAGTTTTACAAGCCGGACGGCGCAAAGACCTCACGAGGTGTGTGCGCATTTATTCTTGGCGCTCTTCTTCTCTACGGATCTCTTTCGCTTTACGACTATTTAGCTGACGGTTGGTGGATGGATCCATTCGGCGGCGAAGGTGGTTGGGGCGAGGTCCTTGGGGAAGAATTTCCTTTATCTCCACGCGCTTTGTTGACGATGGTCATCATGGCCGCTTCAGGCTTCGGCATCTTCTTTCTTTGCAATTATGCGAAGTTCGTTGATTTCTTAGTCGAGACTGAAGCCGAGTTGAAAAAGGTTACCTGGCCTTCAAAGCCTGAGGTTTATTCCTCTTCGGTGATTGTGATTGTGACAACGATCATTTTAGGTCTGTATATCTTTGTTGTGGATCAATCCTTAGCTTGGATCAAATTCAACGTTGATCCGACCGCTTGGTTTAGTTGATCCTCACTCCGCCAATTTCTGATTATCTTCCCTCATATTGAGTTGATAGACAAAGGTCACCCATGCCTGTACATTGGTTTATCTTGCGCGTCGGCACAGGACGCGAAGATAAAATTCAACGACATATCTGGCACCGCGCCCAGACTCAAAATCTCACCCATTTGCTACCGGAGCTGCTCGTTCTTAAAGAGCGCGTGACGGATATCAAAGATGGGAAGAAGCGGTCGCGCAAGCAAAAGGTTTATCCGGGCTACATCATGGCTCAGATCGACGTCGATGAAGAGGGTGAAGTCCCTACGGACGTTTGGCACCTTATCCGTGAGACACCTGGACAAGTCAAGTTTGTTGGTCCTCAAAACGAGCCCACACCTATGTCTCCGGACGAGGTGGAAAAGATGATGGCTCAGAAAGAGAAGATCAACGAGGCTCCAGAACAAGTTACTGTTGACTACAAGAAGGGCGACCGCGTTCGCATTAAAGAAGGTTCTTTCGAGAACTTCAAAGGCGAAGTGGACGACGTGAATAATGACAAGGGCCAGGTCAGCGTATCGATCTTGGTTTTTGGACGTCCGACGCGGATCGATTTCGAGTATTGGAAGGTCGAAAAGGCCATCGAAGAGTGAAAAGTAAGGCCTGAAGTCGGGGTTGATTCCAATCTGACTTAAAGAAGTCCTGGCGTGAGTCGCCGGACAAGGTCTGAAGAAAGCCCCTTCGATAGTGGCGGCTTTTCAAAGTTAAAGAAGGTTAGTCATGGCAAAAAAAGAAATCAAGTCGTTGATCAAGTTGCAATGCCCCGGTGGCTCAGCAACTCCTGCTCCACCTATCGGCCCTGCTTTGGGTCAACACGGTGTGAACATCGGCGCCTTTGTTAAAGAGTTCAATGATCGTACTCGTGACGCAGCAGGAATGACTATTCCCGTTGAGATCACTGTTTACACTGATCGTTCATTTTCATTCATCACAAAGAGTCCTCCAGCGGCTGTTCTTCTTAAGAAGGCTGCTGGCGTCGCCAAGGGAGCTGGAAATCCTTTGACTGATCGCGTTGGCTCGGTTACCCGGGAGCAAGTGCTCCAAATCGCGGCGACCAAGATGGAAGATCTCAACGCTCATGATCAAGAAGCTGCGTTCCGTATGATTGCGGGCACAGCACGGTCTATGGGTATTGATGTTTCTGAGTGAGAAGCATCTGTCTTTTTAGTGGGTAAGGCTTTCTTTTAAGTTCTTCCCAATCTATTAAGGCTTGCTTTCAATCGGATTCATATATTTGGTACCCGTTGCGGGAGGAACGGCCTCGGTCCGTACCGCTCTCGGGAATTTATTAGAGAGGCATATTATGGCTGAGAATATAGAGGTCGACGAGACCTCTGAGGAAACTGAAACGGAAGCTCCGGCTGCTGTTCAGGTGAAGATGCAAAAGCATCGACGCATCCGGCACAAGCCCAGCAAGCGCCATCGCAAGGCGCTTACGCAGGTCGACCGCCGGGCTCAGCATCCTCTTGAGGATGCCGTCCGCATTCTTAAGAACTTTGCATCTGCGAAGTTCGATGAGTCTGTGGAAGTTCATGTGAAACTTGGGGTCAACCCTAAGAAGCCGGACCAACAAGTCCGCGGAACATTCGTGTTCCCACATGGAATCGGTGGTGAGAAGCGAGTCATCGCTTTTGCAGAAGGCCCTATGGCCGAGGAATGTCGGGAAGCAGGTGCTGTCGAAGTTGGCGGCCCAGACCTGGCAAAACGTGTCCAAGATGGTTGGCTCGATTTTGATGTTGTGATTGCTCACCCGAGCATGATGCGTCATATCGGTCGCTTAGGACGTGTCCTTGGTCCCCGTGGCATGATGCCGAACCCCAAAGCTGGAACCGTAACGTCGGACGTTGCGGCTGCCGTGAAAGAGTTCAAAGCCGGTAAAATGGAATATCGTCTCGATGATGGGGCGAATATTCACGTGATTGCTGGTAAAAAGAGCTTCGAAGCGGAAAAGCTCGTCGAGAACATTGAGGCCTTCTTGAACTATTTAGACACGGTGCGCCCAGCGGGTGCAAAAGGACATTTTATGGTCCGCGCGTCTATTGCTTCAACCATGAGTCCTGGCATTCGTATTACGTTGCCATACTAATGGGCCGTGGGAGGAAATAATGGCCAAGTTATTAAAACAATATCTTCACAGTGAAATTGAGCAGATTCTTGATTCCAAAGATGGTGGCATTATCGTTCACTATCAAGGACTAGACTCTCAGGAAGAATATGACTTCCGCACAAAGCTTCGCCAATCCGAAGCCCGCATGCGCGTCGTCAAAGCTTCTATCGCTCGAGTTTATTGCAAAGGTAAGGGAATGACTGGATCCCTCGAAGAAGTCTTCGTCGGTCCGATCGCTCTTATCACCTCTGTTGAGGAAACCGGAACAATCAACGTCGCTCGTAACGTCTTAAACCTTGTTAAAGAACAAAAGAAAATCAAGGTTCAAGGCGCTATCTTCGACGGCGAAGTACTTCCGGCCACTGGTGTCGAAGATCTTTCGAGAATGCCAACTAAGGAACAATTATTGTCCCAATTGGCTGGAGTCCTCAAAGCTCCAACGAAAAAGTTCGCCTCGACGATTTATCAAATCAACGCTCGCTTCGCTTCGGTGCTAAATGCTTTACAGAGCAAGCGGGAGAAAGATGGTGGCGGAGACGCCTAACGTCTCAAACCATCATTCTTTTTTCGTAAAGACTATCACTTTCCATAGTGTTTGGAGGATTAGACATGTCTGTTGCTGAACTAATTGAAAAAGCAGGCTCACTCAGTAGTGAAGAAAAAGGACAATTGATCTGCGGAATCGTGGGCGATATGAAAGCTCGCGAACTGCAAACTATTGTCAAAGCAGTTGAAGACGAATTCGGTGTGGAAGCAGCTAGTGGCGGCGGTGGACTCGATCCAGCAATGCTTGCAGCTCTCGCTGGTGGAGCTGGTGGTGGCGCTGCCGCTGCTGACGCCGAGCCAACAGAATTCGACGTCATTCTTACAAGCCCTGGCGATTCCAAGATCAAAGTGATCAAAGAAGTTCGCGGAATCACCGGACTCAGCTTGAAAGATGCTAAAGGCCTTGTTGATGGTGCTCCCAAGCCCGTCAAGGAAAAGGTTGACAAAGACGAAGCCGAAAAGGTCAAGGGTCAACTCGAAGATGTTGGCGCTGTGGTCGAGGTCAAGCCTTCTGCTTGATATCGGTAAGAGTTTAAGTGCGCGGCGCTCGCCGCGCACTTTCTACGACATGGACGCTGTAGAGCAATCGTCTGTTTGCTCTGCAGCCCCGTCTTGTTTTGGGAATATGTTCATAAATGCAGGATCAATTCCCGCACAAGACACAACATTGAAGGTGTTTCAAAATTAGCTCTGACAATGAAAATCAGAGAGAAGCTTTGAAACACCTCTATCGTCTTTTCGACAGAAAAAGGAGGAAGTCGTGGCACTTGAAGTGAAGCGCTTTGGTCGGGTTCGCGAGGTGATGGCCCCACCTAATTTGATGAAGCTTCAGACGGAGAGCTACGATCGCTTTTTACAAGGTCAACAGCCGCCAGATGAGCGCGAAAACCTTGGACTAGAAGCGATTCTAAGGGAAATCTTCCCCATCGAATCCTACGACGGTCAGCTCCGTCTCGAATATCTTGGTTACGACCTCGGTCGACCCCGTTACTCTTGCGATGATTGTCGCAAGCTTCGCCTTACGTACGGCATGCCATTCAAAATTCGCGTGCGTCTCGTCAAAGGCGGCCAGTCCATCGAAGAAGATGTCTATCTTGGGGAAATCCCCATGATGATTGGCGGCGGTGAATTCATTATCAATGGCTCCGAAAGAGTCATCGTCAGTCAGCTCCACCGCTCCCCGGGAGTCGACTTCGACAAAGAAATTCATACATCCGACAAGGTCCTCCACAAGTGCCGCATCATTCCTGAGCGCGGTTCATGGATCGAAGTCAACGTCTCTAAGCGCGACGCTCTCACCGTCCGCATTGACCAGAGTGGCAAGTTCCCCGTCACTTGTTTGCTGCGCGCACTCTTCCCAGAGTACGCCACCAACGAAGACATCATTCGCCTCTTCTATAAAACGAAGAAAGTGAAGATGAGCTCCAAGAACGCTCTCACGGCGATCACCGCCAAGGTCGTTGTCAGCGATGTCATCGACCCAGAGACCGGGGAAATTAAAGCCGAAGGTGGCTCAGAGATCTCTGAACGCCTCGCTGAAGACATTAAAAACAGTGATTGCGAAGTCATCGAAATCATTGAGAATGTCGAAGACTGGCTCATCCTTAACACTCTTAAAGAAGACAGCACCCGCGTCCACGAAGACGCCTTGCTCAAGATTTATCTCCGTCTTCGCCCCGGAAACCCTCCTCAGCTCGAAAAGGCGCGCACCCTCGTTAAAGACAAGTTCTTCAACGAGTCAAAGTATCGCCTCGGTAAAGTCGGACGCTTCCGGATCAACCGTAAGTTCAAACTCGACCTCGATGACGACGTCCAAACACTCACTAAAGACGACTTCATCAACGCCATTCGTTACATCCTCGAATTGCGCTCCGCCCGTCAAGTCGCTGAACTCGACGATATCGACCACCTCGGTAACCGTCGTATTCGCACCATTGACGAGCTCGCTGGCGACGAATTCCGCAAAGGCTTCCTCAAGCTCAAGCGCACCGTCCAAGAGCGAATGACCATTCTTGAGTCTGACAAGATCACCCCAAGAAACATCATTAACTCTAAGACCATCTCAAGCGCCATCGATTACTTCTTTGGTCGCGGTGAACTGTCCCAGGTGGTTGACCAAACCAACCCCCTCTCTCAGCTCACTCACGAGCGTCGTCTCTCAGCTCTCGGCCCTGGTGGTTTGAACAGAAAGCGCGCCTCCTTCGAGGTTCGTGACGTTCACATCTCTCACTATGGTCGTATCTGTCCTATTGAAACTCCTGAAGGAACAAACATTGGACTCATCGCCAGCTTGTCGATCTATGCACAGATCGACGACTACGGCTTCCTTGTGAGTCCTTATCAGGTTGTTGAAAAAGGTAAGCTCACCGGACAAATCAAGCTTCTTCGCGCCGACCAGGAAGACAATTGCTCTCTCGCTCCCGCCGACACAACCGTCGACGAGAAGGGAAAGATTATTGGAAACTCAGTCATGGCGCGGGTTGAGGGTGAATTCGTCCTCATTAACCCCAAGGCGATTGAATACGTCGATATCTCACCGCGCCAAATGGTCGGTGTGTCCGCCTCACTCATTCCTTTCTTAGAGCACAACGATGCGAACCGCGCCCTCATGGGATCGAACATGCAGCGTCAAGCCGTGCCTCTGCTCGTGACCGATCCTCCTGTGGTCGCCACAGGCATGGAGCGGGCCATCGCCCAGAACTCAGGAATGGTTCAGATTGCCGGCCGCGGTGGCGTTGTCACCCGGGCCACCGCAAACCTGATCGAGATCGACACCGACGACGTTTACACACTGCGTAAATACGT
>JARGOJ010000261.1:5228-9799 GCA_029210225.1 Planctomycetota bacterium | reverse complement strand
TCCCAGCCACCGCTTGGCATCGGTGGCGAAATTCCGTTCGAGCTGCGACTCGCCTATTGCGAGAGCTGAGTTTTCGCAAAGATCTCATGCTCCCCTTGAGCAAAGGTGCTGGGAGTCTGGGCCTGCCGAGATTCGAACGCTTTTATTTTCAGTTTGGGGCTCCGATCTCGACAACTGAGTGGGCAGGAGAGCACGATAAACACCAAGCTTGCTGGACGCTCCGCGAAAAAGTCAAAGCCTCCATCGAGAGGAGCCTTCAGGAATTGAGGGAAGAGCAAAGAAATGATCCCAAGCGTTGGTTGGAACGGCCATTCTCGGCGTGGAGAAAACGACTTAGAGGACTGCGTCGAACTTGGAACGGCGATTCCCCTCAGGGGAAGTAAACACGCTCAGCCTCAGGGCTCCATTCCTTATATTTCTTCATGACTCCGGTGAAGAACTCCGACTCTAGAAATTCTGCGAGCCACCGTTGCAATTGCGTGTAAGGCAGGGAACTAAACCACTCCTTGTCGACGTGTGCGAACTGTCGAATGAACGGAAACAATGCGATATCGGCGGCGGTCATTTTTTCGGCGATAAGATATTTGTGCTTGTTTAGCAGTCCATCAAGCTCGGCGAGAATCGCCTCGCCCCTGTCTCTATAGGTTTCTCGACTCTCTTCCGGATGGCGCTCGGAGTATTTATAGAGATCGAGCTGTTTCTTGAACGGGCCATCATTCTGTTTGACGAGGCGCGTCGCTTCGGCTCGAAGCTCTGAGTCTAAGTCGCTCCACCAATGATGGGGATCACTTTGCGTGAGGGCCCATTGGATGATCTCCCAGCTCTCGTCAATCACCTGACCGTCCGCGAGCACAAGCACCGGCACGGTTCCTTTTGGAGATTGCTCATAGAGTGCTTGGGGGCGTCGTGAGAGGACCACCTCCCTATGAATCAGGGACTGTCCGCTCACCCTCAGGGCCATACGAGCTCGAATGGCATAGGGGCAACGGCGGAATGAGTAAAGAGTTGCTTTGCTATTGTCTGTCATTCCCACAATGTAGGATTCAACGCGCCATTTTTCAATCCCCGATGCAGCGGGAGCGGACCTAAATCTTGCTGGAGATGAGGTCTTCGAGTTTCCCCATCAAAGTGTGAACTGTGTCCTCAGCGCGGTATCGGAAGATCGCGTCGCTCTTATCGAGGCGAAGAAGCTCTTTGTGGAGCTGTTCTCGACGATCAATGACAAGCAAGACTTCCTCACGTCCAGGACGAGGAACAAAGACGACATAGAGCGAATCGAGCTTACCGGCGAATTTTCCGCCTCGGGGTTGGTACTGGAACTCTTGCACAAAGGAGTGTTCCATTCCGTCGGGGGCGGCGACGCAGCGGTTGGCTTCGAGTTCGAATCCCAGCAAATGAAGCGCGCCAGAGAGGGCTTCCATGGCTTCCGTTGGCTCGATTCGAATGAAGTCCTTGTCGGTCGGATCGATGGACCAGTCAATGTCGAGCCCGGTTTGAATCCAAACGCGGGTGTTACCGACGGTGATCGGGCAATTCGGGGGAACTTTGAGGTGGACTGGGATGGTTCGCTTTTCTCCTGGGTGGGTGACGAATGAGTTCATCAGCAACTGGCGGCCGAAGTCGACTGTCTTTGCCGGGCCTTTGCCTCGGTATTGGGTGAGATAGGCGAAGTATATCGCGTCGACTTGTTGCTCTCGCTCGCCTCCATAAACGGTGACGATCCCTTTGACTTTCTCGCCGGGGTTAAGAACTCTCTGTTCAAGGGCAAGTTCGACTTGCGCAGCTCCGACACCGAAGCGAATGACAAATTCCTTGATCATAAGGCCTACTCTCAGTTTGAACGGGTGTGGATCCCAACATTATGCTCAATTATTGGTGGTTGAGGGAGAGAATTGGCAATTGTTTGTAGAAATCAATTCTTCGATTGAAATTGAGATCTATCCAGAAGTGATAGCGGAGCAGCGCCAAGGACCTTGAATAAGCCTCTGTTTGCTTGGAAATTGGTGACGAAGAGGAGCCGCTGTTGCTTATTATCATTGATCTCTGGAACATCTAAGCAATCGTAGATAGGAATCTTCCGGACTCCCTCGTTGTAGTAGCGACGAGAGACATGGAGCCTCATAAAATCCATCACTGTGGCAGCTTCGATGGTGTCACCTGCTTGGAGTTTTGGGCTTTTGTCGGAGGAATTGACGCTGGTAGGCAATTTGTCGTGAGTCCATTCGTCGAGATAAACATAGCGCTCGACGTCTAGATCATATCGGAATGGTTTCTCTGCGTCTAAGTTTTCAGTGATTGTCTCAACGCGTCGGGAGGGGGTTGCCAATTGGACTAGAAAAAGCGTGCGGCATTGAGAGAGCGCCGATTCAATAGGTATCCGATCAATTCGTCCGCTCATTATTCTCCTCTGGAAAAGTCCACTGATTGAGACCGTAAGGATGTTCGGTGTCTTGGGGGACTGCCATGCATGTCGAGATGACTCCCCATTTCATTGGGGGTCGGGAAGTATCGGTGGTTCTTGTCGACTGATAAAATAGGTGACTCGATTGTAACTTCGGAGGCGAACATTGCCGATGAAAACGGACTCTCCGGTATCTGCAAAGCCAACGCTCAGTGCGTGCTTGCCAGGTTCGACGCCGAAAACTCGGGAGCTGTTAGGAGCTATGCTTCCCTCGAACCTGCGATTCACAACCACCGCGGTTTCGGCGCTGGTTGCATTGACTATTTTTAGTTTGGCCTTGCCATTGTAACCAGTATCATCCCATTCGCGGGTGTTACAGCCGACGCTAAGGCTGGCAAGAAGGATGGTGACCAGAATCATTCTTGTGGACATAGGTAAATTCCTTTTCTGCTGGGTGAAAGTATGGGGGAGCCTTTAACAATCACCGTGCCAAAGCCAAGAATTGATTCTAACCTTGGTGTAAAGCATTTAGAAACCATTGCTTACCGTTTTGCGCGCTCGGGTGCCTAGTTTGAGGACACTCGTTGTCTGCTCATTAACTCCGACACTATTTATTGAGAAACTGTCGCAAGCGAGCAACAACAGCATCGTTACATGTCCATGGGAAGCTTCGATAACGCTTCGCCGATGGAAAGATCGCTGACTCGTTGATGGATCTGTCCAAAGAGTCTGAGGTGGACGGAGAGGTCGGATCGTTCAAAATTTGCGAGGTTGTAGGAGCCTCCGAGTACGGGAGCAACCTTATAACTGAAACACTCGCCGTGTTTGAGTGGCCCTTGTTCACTAATTAAATCGTAAACAGTGAGCGCCATAAACCAGCGCTCGGCGTTCTCCGGGAGAGCCATATTGGTTTTGAATTCAGCGAAGGACGCGGCAATCTGTTCGAGGTCTCCCGATCCCGTGTCGAGCCAGATAATGGCACCATTCTTTGCCTCAAGAATGAGGTCGCCGATACATGTGATAAGAATGATTTCGTGGGGTTCTTTGAGAAGCCAAAGCCAATGATCGAGAAAACCATGGCAATCAATTCCGTCGAGAGATATCGCTAAATCACCTGTTGCCAGGCCCATTGATCATGCCCTTCGTTGTCCCTGCTCGTCTGCGGCAAGCATACCATGTTCGATAGAAGAATCGGCCCAGGGGTGACAGATCTGAGGGATTTCTTAGAAAAATGTTCTAAACAACTTGATTTGAGAAGTCTAAACTAACACTGAAATGGTGCCAGAGCCCTATTTCAAAGCGCTTGGCTGTTGAGAGGTCTTGTGAATATTCATTTGGAACAGTCGTTCTTTGTCTACTCTAATCCAGAAAGCATCCTGTCTTGGCTTCGGGAATGGCAAAGAAGCCAGGGCTTTGAAATGGTGAATGAGGAAACAAGCTCTGCGACATTGACCCGTGGATCGCGTTGGCGGGCGGCGTTCACGATGGACATTCGAAAGATCCCGACAAAGCTCTCCGTCACAATGGACGGCTCCTATCCTTGCCTTCTCAATGTGGAAATGCGGTGTCGCTCGCGCCTATCGATGCAGACTCCTGGGGACAAGGGCAAGCTAGAGAAGGATCTTAACAAGCTTGTCGACGCGCTCTGGAATCAACAAAAGGGCGAGAGCTTTCAACAGGCTGACATTGACCCCGAAAAAACGCGCTCAGCTGCCTGTGGCTCACATTCATTGCGAGTTGGAGTCAGCGTTTGTGATCGCTGCGGTCAGTTCCTGTGTCACCCCTGTCGAGGTACAGTCAATCATTGTATTGCTTGTATTCAAAGAATGAGAGTTCAATAAGACTGGCATTCTCGTTAGAGACTGCGAAGAACCTTAGTGATTCCATTTCTTCCAGGCGGTCGCGTGAAGATCAATGAGAATTGGTTTATCCAATGTATTGATCTCTGTCTTCACGAAGTTCATATCCGAAGAGAATATGTATGCGGCGTGAAGTGTGTCGGCGTTGATGTAGCGGCCATCTTTATGCAGCTTTATATCCTTCGCGGTGACAGCGTTCTTCGTCGCCATAACGAAGCCCCAATCACCAAATGCTGGGACATAAACATGATAAGGGTGCATCTTGTAGGGGACGCGAGTCGCTTCTGGATGGTCCTTTGTCGCCGCTTCCA
>JARGOJ010000261.1:1592-5218 GCA_029210225.1 Planctomycetota bacterium | reverse complement strand
CATGGTGTTGTAAATGCACCAATAGGCCTCGCGAGCAAAATAGGGCGAGGTCGCTTGGGTGACCATGCCCCCAACGCCGGTCAATCGACTGATGGCTGAGGAGTAGAAGGTTTTGGTGAAGAGCTTGTTGGTCGCGGTCGTTCCGGGGTCTGGAAGGTCAATGATAATGACGTCGTATTTCTCGTCCGACTTCGTTTGGAGGAAAGAAAAGGCATCATCGTGAATGACCACTGCGCGCTTGTCTTTGTAGGCGTCTTTGTTCAAAGCGCGAAGCTCAGGATTCGTGCTGAACAGCTCGACGACTCTCGGGTCGAGGTCGACCACGGTGGCAGTGTTGACGAGGGGATAATCGAGAACACGACGCAAGGCTAATCCATCTCCTCCCCCAAGGATCAAAACATCAAGCCCGCGGCGAAGCGCCTCCGGATGCTTGATCGCGATGGACATCGCTGGGTCGACGAGAAGTTCGTGGTAGCGATATTCGTCGGAGGTTGAGAATTGTAGGTGACCATTCAGGTAAAGCCGCGTGTCTTGTTTAAATTGAGTGATGACGATGCGCTGATACTTCGAGTCTTCGGCGAATATCAATTGATGATGGTAAAGGGAATCTTCAATCCATGAGCTTGCCCTATCGGAGAAACCGAAGGCTAAGATGAGGATTAGAGAGCATGAGCTTAGCCCCGCTAGCAGTCGTCGTCGGCTTTTCAACTCGTTCCAAAAGACGGACAAGCCCAGGCCAGCGACGGCCATATTGAGCATTCCGGAGACAATGGCCGAGCGGATCAGCCCCAGCTTAGGAAGAAGAAAGAACGGGAAAATGAGACTCGCGGCGAGGGCTCCGAGATAATCGAGGGCGAGGACCTGAGGAACGGTGACCTGGAGCACCGAGTTGCCCTTGAGAATCCGGATGAGCAGGGGAATCTCCATGCCCACCAAAGATCCGATGACGAGGGTGACAAAGGCTACTGGGAGCATGAGCTCTTGCCCGACCTTAAAGGAAAGGAAGAGAAAGAGCGTGGAGAGCCCGCCGACAATACCAATAAGTATTTGTATGGCTATGAAGGCAAAAAGGAGGCGCTCGTTAATCCACTTGGTGACGTACGCGCCGATGCCCATGGCTGCCAAAAACAAACCGATGACAAGGGAATATTGAGTGACGGAGTTTCCGACCAAATACGATGCGACCGCGCCTGTGATCAGCTCGTAGACGAGCCCACAGCTTGCAATAATGAACACACTTGCGAATAGTAAGACTCGCTTGCCGTGTTCCGGCGCGGACGTTTCTTCGTCCTGGGGGAGACTATCCAGCGATTGAGGCTGCAATGATGATGGCAATTCCAATAAAGACTGAACCGATGAGAATGGCTAATGAGGTGTTTTGATCTTCTTCGATCTCTTTACGAACAGAGAATGGCGTGAACTTCACGATGACGAAGAAAACAACGGCGAAGAGGACGATTCCAACGCCACTATAAGTGATCGCTGAAACGAAGTCTGAGATGTGCTTCTTCGAGATGAGGCCTTCTTCAGCATCTGCTGCGAGAGGCATATATCCAAGCGCTTCGACACTGAGCAAGGAAATGAAGTTGGTCATTTGTCCGAATAGATCCATGGGTCCCCCTATGTTACCCGTCGATTTTCGGCGGGTGGTGAATTTCGATAAAGTCTGGTCTTTGCCCACTCACATAGGGCGACAGTTTCTCGCTTCGAATCTTTGCTGACTCAAGACGATTTATAATTTTGGGTGTTCTTCATAGCAAAACGGCGATCGTTATGAAAGCTCTACTGTGCCCAGAAAGGGACGCCCCGGCTATTTTCCCGAAGAGAAACCACCACCCCAGGAACTTCCGCTGCTGGAACTACGGCTTGAATAGCTGCTTCCCGAGGAATAACTACTGCTCCCCGAGGAGTAACTGCTGCTCCCCGAAGAATAAGTCCGCCCGCTGCTGCTGCTGTCACTCATAGCCATGCAGAAGCAAAGGATAAAGAGGATGATAATGATCACAATAAATAGACCGACATAGGAAGTCCCAGAGCTTGAAGAGCTCGATCGGTAATTGGACCGCTTCTTCTTCTCCTTTGAAGATTGGATTCCGAACGCGGCGTCAACGAGCTTGGTGGAGATCGATTTGCCCCGATACCATTCCATTTCAGAGCCCGACCACTCAGCGGTCAAGGTGCCATTCTTGGCGGATTTGGCATCCATGTATTGAACGGTGTCACCGCGCTTCGCGATCCAACTCAGCTCGCCCTCGACATAGCTCACCGACATGTGCCAGCGATCTGTCACCCGGTAGCTGTGGCCGAGCGCCTTAAAGCGATCTCCTTCATCGAGCCGCTTCGGATTGGGAAATTCGGGCTGAATACGCTGAGTTGATGAGATCGACCAAGACCCGTCCTCCCAGCAAAGGAAGAGGTACTCACCGTCATCCGCTCTCAACTGATACTCGTCACTGGTGTAAATATCTCCGTCATCATTCTCGCGATAACGAACACGACCGATGACTAAGAAGTTTTTGCCAGCGAGCTTTCCAACCTTCCCAAGAGGCAAGATGGAGGAGATTTTCTTCTTCTTGTAAGACGCTAGGACCTTGCAGGCCCCTTCAGATACATCTAATGCCGAGTCGCAGTAAGAGCACATGACCATGACAGTCTTGGTGCCGTCTTTGAGACTGATATCGCCGCCGCAGTTAGGACAGCCAACCTTCTTGGCTTCCTTGCTTCTTTTAGTTTGAATGCTTCGACGTTTAGGCTTGCTACCGAGGCCGGGTTCTTCTTCATCGAAGCCTGGTGGGAAAATGGGCTCAAGCTCCGATTGAGTGAGATAGCGTCCTTTGAAGACTTTGATGGTGCCGTCTGGATAATAGGTAACGGTGGCCTTTTCTTTGCCGCTATTGAGGTCGAGGTAGTTGATGAAGCGGCCTGGGGCTGCGAAGAAGGGCAGATAACCCTGAAAACCCATCATCTCGGCGGAACGTTTTTCCTCGATCACATACTTTTGACGATCGATGACCATTTTGTCACCGGGGCGAAGGTCGCCGTAGTCTGGAATGAATCCAGATTCCACCGCTTCCTCGAACATGTATTCGCCTTCATCATGGCTGATCCAAAATTCCGTCGAAGTATCGTCATCGCCGTCAAAGCGGATCCAATACTCGTCCCAGATTCCCCCGTCATATTTGTATTGCACGCGACCATGAGTGGTGATTTCGCGTCCGAGGCACTTGGCACGCCAGCCGACAGAGAGGCAAGAATCGGGCTCGGCGAGGGTCGCCTTGACTCCGATGTTTTTGACTTGGTCTTCCTTGATGAGAAGCGTGTTATCGCAGGTCGGGCAAACAGCCACGGCGACGTGTTGGCTCTCAAGTGGGAGCGTCGAACCGCAACTAGAGCAGGTGATGTCATGGGCCATAGAAGAGCAGATACCTTTTTAGCGAGGAAGGGCGCGCATCCTAAGACAATACGCCTCGAAAAGCCAGCACAGCCAGAGCCGAAAGTCTGTGATCAGCGTCGGCTGTCCATGCGCCCTTCTCTACGAGACCTTGAACGACGCATCCTTCGCCTGTAGATGACGGTCCCTAAGAAAAAGAAATAAAGGGAAGGCAAAAGCTAGAGCCACGAAGAGG
>JARGOJ010000261.1:572-1582 GCA_029210225.1 Planctomycetota bacterium | reverse complement strand
ACTTCATCCCCAAGCGACGTGACTCGCCAACGACCCAAATGCAAAAAACGAAGAAGACGACGCCGAGGTCATTGGTCAACGAGCTAGTCGCCGCGTTGCTGTATCCAGCCTCGAAAAAACCGATCATGCCCCCCGGATGCGTTTCGCTCATCCACAGGATATTGAAATACCAGGTGCTAATGAGGCCCAGGGCACTCAAAACCAGATAAGCGATTTGTCGGACCGTCATGGAAACCCCTATTCTAAAAGGATAGCTGCCTGAGGAGACTTTGATTCATTCCCCTTACAAAGTTCTCACCAATGAAAATTTAGCTTCTGCTAAGTTAATCGCATATCCAACTAGCCCGAAAGGAAACTCCCATGATTCGAAGCCTAAAGCTAGGTCTTCTTTGTAGTCTCCTAAGCCTCGCGACCCATGCCGAAGCTCAGACCAGCCGACCGACAAGTCGTCCAAGCAGCCGACCAACGAAGAAAGAACTTCGCAAGGCCCGGAAAGTTGTGTCTGCCGCGCCCGCCGAGGAGAACAGTACTCGACTCCTCAAAGATATCATCTGGTATTCCGATCTTGCTCAAGCGAAGGCTATAGCAAAAAGAACGAATAAGCTGATCTTTTGGATGCACAGCGTTGGGAATCTTCCGGGGAAAATATGAAGTGCGGGGCAAAGCTTGAGAGCCGTGTCGCTCTCTAATGATCCTGTGTTCAATCTCCTAAAAACTCGCTTTGTCTGTGGCTGGAAAGATATCTCGAAAGAGAGCTATGCCGGTCGGTCGAGCGCCCATGAGCTTGAGAATCCTGGTGTTAAGACCAGCAATGGCGCGGGTGCTCACAACATCCAACTGTTCTTCATGACCCCCGACGGTACTGTCTTGCAGTGTATGCCAGGCTATTGGACGTCTACCGACCTTGCGCTCATCATTAATGAGCTGGTTGAGCCACTCAATAAAATCTGGAAGACCCGAAATTACTCGAAGACTAAGAAGCACAGGCTCTACGCTGAAGCCCAGTTGGC
>JARGOJ010000261.1:0-562 GCA_029210225.1 Planctomycetota bacterium | reverse complement strand
GGCATTCGTCGAGAAACACAGCGCCAGTTTTGCTCGAAGAAGTCGCATGCAGGGCTTTGACGCGGCTTTTGAAATTAAAAGTCGCCTATCCACAACCGACTGCGTTCACAGAGATGAGAACGGCGATCCAATTCAAATGGAACCCAAACGCAGGAAGAAGAACGATAATAAGCCCAAGAAGAAGCGCTATAAGATGAAGAATACCCTGGAAATCGCTCTCGGGAGAATGGCTAAGCGGCCTTTTATCCCTTACGAGCGCTTTGATGTCGCCAAGTTTAGCGATATCGGTCGTAAGCAATACGACAAGAAAGGCGACGGCGGCGGCGAAGAGCGCATGGGTATGATGAAGAAAAAGAAGAAGAATAGGAAGAATAAGAAGCGTCGCAGAAAAGACGAGACCTCCGAGTAATCGACAGATTCATTCAATGACTGTAAGAGTGAAGTGATCGCGAGGTCCTTCACTCTTTTTCATTTCGACCCCTATTTACCCGACGAATATCCGCCGCCGCTGTAGGTAGAGCCAGAGGTTCGGATATTTGTAACGCCCAAGCGTGTTCTGACG
>JARGOJ010000260.1 GCA_029210225.1 Planctomycetota bacterium | reverse complement strand
CGGCGCTTGAGATGCTGATGGCGCGCCAAAACCCATTCCCGATCCCATAGGTCCAGGCATAGGGCCCGAGGCCATGGGGTTGCCCATGGGTCCGGACGCCATAGGTCCTGGCATAGGTCCAGAGGCCATCACATTGGGCGCGACCGGAGCCATCAAAGGCCCGGAGGCCATGGGGTTCATGGGGTTGCCCATGGGAGCCATAGGCGGCATGGCGCCAGATCCCATCATTGGAGGAGGCGCAGAGCCGCCGTCCAAGTCCATGGTCCTAAAGCCCATGCGATCGTCCATGAGCTCTGGCATTTGGCTATTAGGAGCACCTGAAGCGAAGGGGGAGGGGCCACCGAGGGGAGGAGGAGCCATTGGCGGCATGGCGCCTGATCCCATCATAGGAGCAGGCGCGACGCCTGAGCCCATCATTGGTGGCATCGCTCCGGAGCCCATCATTGGGGCGGGAGCGACTCCGGAGCCCATCATCGGAGGGATAGGAGCGATGATGGGAATGGGACCTGAGGGGTTTCTTGGGAGGTCGGGGAGGTTGAAAGAGGGCTGTTGAATGGGCGGAGGAACATTGGAGATGTTTGGCCCTGCCTGAGGCGCGTGGGCGTTCGCACCGAATCCGGGGAAAGCCCCTGAGCCCGAGGTGTATTGAGATTCGTGAACGGGTGAAATGCCGCCAAAGTTCCCCGTTGGGGCCAGTGTTTTGTCGGCATCGTGTGGGTTCATAGGAGCGTCGAGACCCGAGCCAAACATAGGGTTTGTGGCTCGTGGCGCTTCGGCGGATCCAAACATGAAGGGGGCGCTTTGATCGGCGTCGAAATCCTGTCGGGGCTTCGGCTTCACCGAGGCAAATGGATCGGACGCAAGAGGTGGTGGCGCCCCCAAGCCGGCCAGCGGGGTCGGTGGCGGAGGGGGAGGAGGAGCCATGGGGGGAGGGGCAATACCGGACCCGTTGGAGCTATTGAAAAATCCGTGGCTGTTATTGTTGTGGCCGTTTCTCTGCTCGCCGTTTGCGTGGCCGTTCGCGGCGTGACCATTCGCTGCATGACCGTTTGTTCCGTGGCCATTGTTATTGCTGGGCGCGGCCTCATTGCGAGCTTTGATGGCTTCGTATTCACTAAGAATCATGCGGAGCGCATCGCGGGACGTATAGCGACGTTTTAGGATGACTTGTGTGAGGCGAGCGTTGGGCCGGGAGGGGAGCAACTTTTGCAATAAGCCAAGGCATTCACGGGCTTGCTGCTCGGTGATGACACGACGAGCGACAAGCAATCGACCGATTTCAACGTCGGTCTCCCAGTTGCCTTTCTCTGGGGTCGCACTAGGCGCTGGTGCCCTTGACGCTCCAGGGGCGGCCGCAACAGCGGAACGATTGTAGGCGTTTGTCTTCGCGACATGTTGCGCCTTGATCGCATCGTTCATGACCGACTTCAGCCGGTCCGCTGTGATATACCGCCGAGCCACAAGAATACTTGCAAGAGATCTTGGCTCTTCAAGGCGTTGTTGAATACCAACGCATTCGTTCAACTGTTCACGACTCAGTTGACCTTTATTCAAAAGCAGCGCGGCTACTTTTCTATCTTTTAGCGAGAGCATGGGCATCCTCTACAGCGAGGCTTTGATTCTTCTAATAATTTAGCCAGCCTTGCACCATTCTCTTATTATGTCTCCGCCCCACGATTTTCACACTCGAAAAGTCCCATTCCTCAGCAACTTTTTCCCAGCTTGTCCTATCATTCAACAATCTAGACCAGCTTTCGCGCTTCGTCCCAAACTTGCTCAACCCCCAAAAGCCTAAATTCACTAGACTGAGCGCAGACCGTTGATCCTAAGCCTAAGGGCCCGGTGGGGGCCCAATGCTCCACCACGCTTGGACCAAAAAGCGTCAGAGTCTTCGTCCCCAACGCCGCCGCCAAATGCGATGGTCCCGAATCGTTCCCGACATGCAAAAAAGATCCCGCCAAGCACCGCGCTAATTCCTGCAACGGCACCGCTTCTAAAAAGGAAAAAAACGACTCAGAAAAAATCCGCCTCAAGCTTCCTCTATCCATCTGCTCTAACTCGGCTGGCCCCAAGATAACCTTGCCTTGAGCCCCGGTTTCCTGGTGAATCTTTCTTCCAAGATCCGCGAAGCCCTTCGCATCCCAGCGCTTATTCCGTGCCCCCGCCCCAAGGGCTAAGGTGAAGAAAGAACGCCCCGGACTCGGAACCCGCAAGCAAGGATTCTCCGGCGCTCGCCCCTGCATATGCTCCGGCAAAAACGCCTTCAAGTGTTCTTTAACCAGAACACCATCCACGCCCTGACCAGGAGCTGGCAAGAGCAAAACGTTCTCTCGCCCTTGAAGCTTCTCCGCGAAGGTCCCCGTTTGCCCGAAGACTAGCCATTGACCCGTCTCCAGCATCTCCAGGCCTCGCTTGGGATCGCCAAACAACGCGACGCTCTGGCGAGAATTGGCATCCTCCAGAGCATCCAGCGGCCCCCAGGGACGCAAGAGTAAGGATAAGCGCTCACTCACTCCATAACCCACAAACGGACCCGGATGGCTCTGATCGAACGCCTCGATAACAGGCAAGCTCACCAGCACATCGCCCATCGCGCCAAAGTGAACTAAAAACTTACTCATCTCCCGCGCCTTCCACTTTCCATCTTTAAGAAGCTGACCCCATCAAAAAAACGAGGCTCCCGCTGGTCTATAGACCAGTCGGATCCTCGCTTCTTCGCTTGTGTCTGGGTCGCTAAGACCCTTTATTGACGCCGGTTCAGGCCAGCTCTTTGAGCTTTGCTTTGACAGCATCAAGGTCGCGGGCTTCAGGAGTTTTTTCCTGAACCTGGACGAAGGCCACTTTGCCTTCTTTGTTCACAATCACAGTTGCTCTGTGGCTGATAAAGGACACCTTAGGGTGTTGCAAGCCATACTGCTTCGTCACGTCCAAAGCAGGATCTGCGAGGAGATCGTAGGAGATGTTGTTGGCCTCTTTCCAGGCTTTGTGACTCCAAACACTGTCACGGCTAATGCCGACGATGACAGCGTTGTTTGCTTCAATCGCACCGAGATCTCCGGAGAGAGAACAGTTTTCTGTGGTGCAAGTTGGGCTCCAATCGAGAGGGTACCATAGCAAGACAACATTCTTGCCGCGGTGCTCCGACAAAGTCCACTTGGCTTTATCTTGGGTATCAAGGGTAAAATCTGGGGCGTCCGCACCAACTTCGATGGCCATAGTCATTTTTCCTTCATGAATGGTTCGTGTAAGCTTCGATCAAGACCGAGGGTTTTAAGCATTCCCTCTTTCCAAGTCAATCCCCCAAATTCACTCTCCTGACTCCCGAGGCGTCCTTGACCAAGCCAACGACTCTGATCAACTCCCTGCTCTCCACCCCATCCCTCTCCAAGCAAAGCCTTGAAGATCAAGTCATCGGCGCCGTCCGCGCCCTCGCTCAGGCCCTCTCCCCAGAACCCTCCCCTTCATTCTCCTCCCTCGCCCTCCTCTCCCCCACCCCAAAGAAGCTCCAAGCGACCCTCGATAAACTCTGCGCTCAATCACTCCAACTGTCATCCTTTTCATCCTCCTTTGACCGCGCCTTCTTCCTCGTCGAGAGCTACGGCCACATCCTCGCCGCCAGCAACCCGACGGATCAACACAAGCGCGGCGCCTTCTTAACCCCCTTCAAACTCGCCCAATCCCTCGTCCCCAAGGTCTTTGCCCAAAAGCCCTGGACCCTCGGCCGGCGCCTCTGCGATCCGAGCATGGGAGGCGGCGTCTTTCTCTTAAGCGCCTTGCACTTCCTTGAAAGCCGCACTTTCAAACGTAAAGACATCATCCCGTGCCTCTATGGAGTCGACCAATCCCCCGTCGCCGTCGAGGTCACCCGGCTCGCCTTCGCCCTTCTCGGCGCCCCCCAGGCAGAGCTCTTGTCAAACTTCATCCTAGGCAACGCCCTCGCGCCCCCCGAAGACCCGAGATGCCCCGGAAATCTTCGTCAGCCCTTTGAATATGTCATTGGAAACCCTCCCTGGCTCTCCTTTTCAGGACGCCACAAAGAAGGCCTCTCAAAGCAAAGCCAGGAGCTTCTCGATCGCTACTATTCCCGGGCAGCCGAGGAAAAAGGACGGGTCTGGCCCTCTCTCCATGGTCCTTTCCTCCAGCGGATGGCCCATCTGACGGCCAAAGATGGCTGCCTCGGGGTCCTCTTCCCCGCTCAAATGACCGACTTGGAGGGCTATCAAGGAGTCCGGCAAAAGGTTCAGGAAACCCTGGGAGCTCCGATAGAAATCGCCGATCTCGGCGAGGACGCCTTCCCTGGCGTCGTCTGTCCATCGGTCTTCGGAGTCTTTCACGAAGGCGCTCAGGCTAAAGCTGACGACTCCAAAGTCTGGCGCTATGGCGGGGAAAATCTCGGAGCCAGCTTGGATCAAGCTCTGTCCCGACATCCACCCTTTCCCCAAGAGTGCTTCGGCGATATTGGTGTTCACACCGGCAACGTCTCGAAACAAGTCATCTTCAAAGACCTCAGTCATATTCCTATTCGAGAAGGCAAGCAAATCTCTCCCTTTGCTCTCAGCCCCGCGAAAAAATCGGTGCTCATTGGCGCCACCCTCCCAAAGGGCAGCTACTGGCGACATCGTGTTTTGGAGGTTTATAGAGGAGTACCGATTCTCATTCGGCAAACAGCGAAGCGCCCTATTGCGGCTCGTCACAGGGAGCCCAGTTACTTTAGGAACAGCGCCCTCGCTTGCTTCGGTCTCCCAGACTGGTCCATTGAGGTCCTCCTAGCCATCCTCAACTCTGAGACCCTCGGCTTGCTCCACAGCTATCGCTATCGAGATGCGCGGCAACAGAGCTTTCCCCAGGTTAAGGTCGCCCATCTACGAGCCTACCCGCTCCCCGACAAAGCGCGCTTAAAGGAGAGCTGGAGGGATAAGCAAAGCCTAGAAGAGCACATTTGCGCGAGGGTCCGGAGCCTGGAAAACGGAGCGCTGAGGCCCGAGAATATTTTGGTGGAGATTGAGGAAGCTGTTGGACAGCTGTATGGATTGAGCGACGCTTTAGTCGCCGAGCTTGTCGCCAAACTTCGTCAACGAATAAGAGGCTAACTGCCAATTTTTGCAGAGGCGCTTCGCCAAATTGGCAGGGAGCGCTCGCAAGTTGCAATCTATGAATTTCGTTTTGAAAACTGATTAGAAATCAGTAACGAGTGGGAGAGGCTTAGTTTTACTGAGATTGAGGAAAGGCCAACTTGAAGGTGGGAGCAAGGGATAAATCGGCCTCAAAAAGGGACTGAAGGTCGCTTCAATAGAGTCGGACCTTTTCGATGAAGAGCTCTGTAGCGTCGGTTGGAGTTAGATCGAAGAGGATTTCCCGAGCGTAGCGCTTGTAGGTGATGTCGTAATCATCAAGCGCCTCCCGAACCAAGTACGGGTTCGTCTTCTTGTTGATCAACTTTAATGCGAGCATGACTTCAAAATTCATTCTTGCCTCATAGCTTTAAAGGTTCGCGGAGAGAACATAAAACGAGATAGCAATTTACGATCCAAAGACTTTTACTTTCCGAGCTTCTGTTGAAGAAAAGAAATGCCTCTACTTTGTTATCGACTGAAAGAAGCTTTTCTTCATCGAAATCTTCCAAAGAGATGGGCGTTTCTTGTCATTCGCCTTACTCTCATAGACGGCGCTTTCGGGGAAAAGTTTCTTCTTTCTTGTTCTTAAGTCAATCCTGTGTTTAAAAGTTCCTACTTTTTCTAGTCCGTTCGCCCCTCCTGGGCATCCCAAAAGTTGAAATGTGAGGCCTGCGAATATGGCGCAAGAAAAAATAGTCTGCATGCGCTGTGAGGACGAGCTAGAAGCCGGCCGCTATCGTTGTCGTTGCGGTGCCCTGGGAGAAGTCCGCCATGATCTTGAATCGATGAATGGCGAAGGTTTACTCGCCGGATTCCAAGGTCGCCGAGGCGCTCGTTCGGGGGTCGAAGCCTCCGGCGTATGGCGCTTTCGCGAACTCATTATGCCCCGGGTCAAAATGCATCAAATAGTGACCCGTCGTGAAGGAAACACTCGAATCTACCGTCCTCCTGCCCTCGTCAAATATCTTGGCCTCGGCAAGCTGAGCATCAAACACGAAGGCGAGAACCCCACGGGCTCGTTCAAAGACCGAGGTATGACCGTTGGGGTCACCCGCGCCGTACACGAAGGCGCCCGCGCCATCGCTTGCGCCTCAACCGGAAACACCAGCGCATCCCTCGCCGCCTACGGCGCCGCCGCCGGTCTCCCCGCCGTTGTCTTTGTCCCCGCAGGAAAAATCGCCCGAGCTAAGCTCGCCCAAACCGTTGCCTATGGGGCGAAGGTCGTCGAGATCGACGGCAACTTCGACGACGCTATGAATATGGTCGTCAAGGTTTGCCGAGAGCTCGATATGGCCCTCTTAAACTCCGTTAATCCTTGGCGTATCGAAGGCCAAAAGTCCATCATCTTCGAGCTCCTCGACGACCTGGATTGGCAAGTCCCCGACTGGATCGTCTTCCCCGCCGGGAACCTTGGCAACACCTCAGCCTTTGGTAAAGCCCTCCGGGAACTCTATGAGCTCGGCCTGCTTGAGCGCATGCCCAAGCTCGTCGCTGTCCAAGCTGAAGGCGCCTCGCCGTTTTTTAAGTTTTATCAGGAGCGCCTTGAAAACCCACGCGCCGAATTGGTCGCCGAAGCCAACCCGGAAACCGTCGCGACGGCCATTCGCATAGGCAATCCTCAATCTTGGGAGAAGGCCATCCGCGAAATCAACGCGACAAAGGGCATGGTTCTCTCAGTCACCGATCAAGAAATCATGGAGGCCAAGTTGCAAATCGACGGTGCTGGGATTGGCTGTGAGCCTGCCTCCGCCGCCTCCATAGCTGGAATTCACCAATTGATAAAGAGAGGCATCATTGGAAGTAAAGACCACGCTGTCGCAATTCTGACAGGTCACTTCTTAAAAGATGTCGAAAGCGCGCTAAACTGGCACGAACAGAACGGCGCGAGCCACAACCGCATCCGTGTCTCAGCAGATTTCGACGCCATTGCCAAGGCTCTTGATAAAGGGTTAGCTTGAATATGTCCCAAAGCTCCGAAGCCGAATCGAATAGCGCCAAACCGCAAAACGGCTTTGTCTCAAGCTACAAGAGCGTGTTCATGTCTGGGCTCGCGACCATTCTCCCGACGGTCCTCACCTTCTGGGTGCTGACCAGCGGGTACTCCTTCGTCGATGAAAACGTCGCGACCCCCATCAATTCGTTGCTCAAGAATCGAATTATCCTTGGGACCGACGAAGGCCTGAAGTTCGCCAAAGACTTCTGGGATATTCCTCAGCCCCTGCCATCCTCTCGAAGCAAGCAAAACCGAACATATTCGGAGGTTGCTCAGGACGAAGAGCGGCTTCAGGACTACACGGTCATCGTCGAGCAGCGTTACCCAACCTGGATTGGCTTTGTCCTCGCGGTCGCGTTGATCTTCGTCATTGGTTTCTTCACGGCCTCATTTATAGGGCGCACTGTTTGGGGCCTTGTCGAGGGCTCTATTCTTCGTATCCCCATCGTGAAGAGCGTCTATCCGGCGGCCAAGCAAATGGTCGAGTTCCTCTTCACCAATAACGACGACCAGGCCGCGCAGTTCAACGCCGTCGTCTGCATCGAATACCCGAACGTCGGGCAATGGACTCTCGGCCTTGTGACCGGCGAAGGGCGCCCTGAAATCCGAAACAAGGAAGAACAAGAAGTCGTCACGGTCTTCATTCCCTTCGCCCCAACACCCATCTCTGGTTTCGTCGTCTTCGCCAACAAGGCCGATTGCATCGCCATCGATATGAGCGTTGATGAAGCCTTTAAATTCTATATCTCAGGGGGAGTGATCGGCTCGATGCCCGGGCCGATTCCAATCTCTAAGCCGGAGTCTCCGAAAGAGTGAGCAAATATTACGTTCGCTATGGCCTGCTCGGGAAGGTCCGAGTCGCGACAGTCTCAGAATCATGGCAGCCCAAGCGAGGCATGCTTTGTCTTGCTCAGGAGGGAGAGCATCAATGGTGGGGGCGTCTCCTCTACCCTTGCGGCGACGGCGTCTCAATCCTGGCCTCAGAGACCATCACCATCCAAGCTCCGAGCCCAGAGCAAGAAGCCCTCTATCCATCGCAAGCAGAGAAGAACCAAGAGATCTGCGAAGAGGTTTCGGACTTGGCCGAATCGTTAAACCTCGACTTCGAAGTTTTTAAGGTCGAGGAGAGCCTTGGTGGGGATTTGCATCGGGTCTACTATCAATGCCTCGACATCTCCTCTTTAAGGACAATCAACGAGGCATGGGAGGAGAAGGGAAAAGTCAGCGCGCTGGAGTGGATTCAGGTTGGTGCGCGAATCAAAGCCAAGCTCTGTGGTGGGATTGCCGTCTGCGGACGAGAGTATTGCTGCACGACGGTGCTCCGTGATCTGACTCCGGTCACGATGAGAATGGCTCGGGCCGAGGCTCGTTCCCTCCAGCCTGATGATACCGCGGGGGCTTGTGGGCGCTTGAAGTGCTGCCTTCGCTATGAATTCGAAGACTTGGATGACATTCTTGGTCCTGGGGCCCGAGTGAGGGCGCGGCGGATCGACGGTCAAATCGTCGCGGTCGCGGAGCCCGGTCGAAGTCTTTGGGTCGAAAACGATCGGGGCTTGCGCTTGGAGGTCTTCTTAAAGGAGATTTTAGAAGTCGATGGACAGCCTATAGGACAACGCACGTGAGTCGGGATCTCCACATTTTCTGCAGCGACGTCCATCTTCAACCGGGGGGAGGCGATTGCAACGATCGGTTTTTAGTCTTCTTGGAGAGCGTTGCGGCGTCCAAGCGGGCTCGTGCCATGTATATTTTGGGCGACTTGTTTCACTATTGGCTTGGCCGGGGACATGAGAAACGGCCCGACTATCAAGCGATTCTTGAGGCGTTTCAAAAGATCACGAAGCAGGGGATTGCCATTCATTTCATTTGGGGTAATCGTGATTTTCTCGTCTCTGGACGGCCCTTTGAGAAGCGAACGGGGATCACTTTACAGGGCGATGAATACTGCTTCGAGATCGCTGGACGACGGATTAAGCTGGTGCACGGCGACCTGCTCTGCGCCAATGATTTGAGTTACCAGCGCTTTAGGAAAATCATTCGCTCCGGCCCTGTTCAATTTTTAGCCCGGGTCACCTCTCTCGACTTGCGCAAAGGCGTCGCTGATCGGCTTCGGCGCATGTCTGAGAAGGAGGTTAAGCGGAAGTCATTCAAGGCGATGGACCTTGATGAATTTGCGGTTCGCAGCCTCTATATGGATGGTAGCGAGTTGGTTGTCTGCGGACATATTCACCGAGAGCAGCATCTCCAATACGATCTCGGAACCCGTCGAGGCGACCTTTATGTTTTAGGGGCTTGGGATGAGAAAGCGCCATTTTTAGTCGCGACGACTATGGGGCAGTTTCAATTCGCGAACGGTCAATTGATTGACAGTGACTATTAATTCCCGCTCCCGCCCTGCTGCTTCTTCAAGTTTTGTTCAACCTGATTGACTAAGTTCTTAAAGGCCGTGGCTGCTTGCTGTTGACCGAGGGCTTTCAATTGACGTTTTCGTCCCATGAGAAAGAGATAGTAGACCTGTTTGTTCGGGGCATTGACGCGGAGTTTTTGGTACAGGTTATAGCTCTGCTCTTTTTGTCCCTTGCGAATCATTTGAACAACTTCTTGAATCACGCTATTCCAGCGCTTCACGAAGTGTTCTCCAATTTGCTTCGTTAGATTCTGCGTATCTGATGCACGGAATTCGGCGAGTTCTTTTTCTAAAATCCCAATCTCTTT
>JARGOJ010000259.1:696-9869 GCA_029210225.1 Planctomycetota bacterium | reverse complement strand
GCTCAACAGAAGCTCTACACTCTTGTTCAGTATGTGAAAGAAACCGGTGACAGAAAGGCGTTCATTCACAATTACTTTGGAATCAAGAAGGCCCACGCCTCTGCTCCGGGCAGCTTTGACGAATGAAGGTTTGACCGATTTGTTGCGATTTACTATATAGTTGAGAATATCCAGTTTGGCTAAGCAACTATAGAAGTAAGGACCATCGCCCATGTCAAGGTTCGTTGGGAACTATGTAGAGTTATTGATCGGCGTGGTCGCGAACGACTACAATCAGGCGAAATCCTACGCGAAGCAATTGTGCGGCGGCAAGCCCAAGCATGTGCTGACGAAGATGCTCGTGCGGGGTCACCACCCTGTCGTCGTCAAAACAACGGCCCTGGAGCTCAATTCGAGTGATCCTGAGCTAGCGGATATAGATCATCTCGTTATTCTGATTGACGACCGCCCAGGTCAGCGTCACCGATTGAAAGACGCCCTGCTTCACCTCGGGACTGAGTTGAAAAAACACGACAAGAACTTAAGCCAATTGTCTGGAGTCGTTGTCTACGCAAACACCCAGAAGGTGGTTGAATCTGTCGATCTTTGTAGAGAGCTGGGGGTCAGTCATTTCAAGTTTACCCGTGATGTCACCGCTGGTCTTATTGGCCAGCTGGAAGTAAAATCGGATCAATTATTTGAGGCGATGAGCGACCAAGTTGTCCTGGGACAAGCCTTCGCTTTCATTCCGAAAAGCGCCTATGGAACCCCGCTCGTCCAACAGTTTTTAGATAGCCTTGGCTTGGAGTTGCCAGATAAAAATGTTGTCAAGTCGCTCTTAGGAAGCAAGGCTATTTCAGTACCCGGCGGACGGATTGTGCCGCGGGCGTTTGAAGAGCTGGAATTAGTCTCACTGACGAGCGATAAAATGCTCTACAACGCGGGGCGTGATCGCGCTCATTTGCTTGTCCTTAGTCCCATACATCCGAATGGTCCCGGTTCGCTGGTGATTGACCGAAACGGTCAACTCTATCAAAAATTGCCCTTCATTTTTGATTCCCAGGGCATGTTCGTCGCGACGCTCTCCGACTTGCCAGTCGGAGCATACACAGTCTGTCTGGAAGGTCACGAAGAACAAAACCTCGAATTTCAAGTGGCTGAATATTCACTCGCGCCGCTGACCGCCAAGTTTTCTCACCAGAATTTGGAAGGGTCCCAACTCAATTTTAAGATTGAATTGGAGACCTTTGGCATTCCCGTAGAAGGCCGTGTTCGCGCCGATCTTCGGGAAGCCGGAGTCGTATTACAGAGTGTCACTATTGACGCCTTATCGGGAACCATTGCAGGAAGCCTGAGTCTGTCTGGAGCGGGTCCTCACGATGTTCAATTGACTGTTGAAGCGGATCCCTCAAAAATCGCTGTTCTCCCACTGAGGGGAAGTCGCCAGAGTGAGCGAGAATTGACACTGATGAGCGCACTGGGATATGAACGCCATTGCTCACTTATTCCTGGTGAAGAAACGGATGAAGTTCGCGGTTTACATGTTAGAGAAGGAGGAATGAGAAATACGCCTGTGAGACTCGTCGAAGCTCATGACGATGTCGCTGTGGTTAAGTTTCTCTCAAAGGACGTAGAAACGCTCTCTATCGTTGTCTGGGACATGGCGACAGGTGACTGTCGCAACGAATCGGTGAATCAGCCAAAGTCTGGGGATAGTTTCTCATTTAACATTGATGGTCCCCTCGCGCTGATTCTCATTGGCGCCTTTGTTGACGGAAAAACTTGGGAAGGCTGGACGACTTTTGTCCGGTCTTCAGATCTTGCTCTCACTATTCAAACTCCCGAGAATGCCAAGCCTGGGGACACCGTCAACATTGACATAGAAGCTGGTTCAGCAGAACACCCAGCCTCGGTTTATCTCGTCGTGAAAGACGACCGCCTTCTCACGCAAGACACCCCCGCGAGCCGCTTGGCGTCCGCGTTAAAGGCCGCCATTGACGAGCAAACGCCGACGCTTTCAATTGGCCAAACAAAACGCAGCCTGAGAGACTATAGAAATGTGAAGTCCCCAACTTGGGAAGCCGCGAATTCACAATTGAAGGAGATCGCCGAGAAGACGATGCCCAATCCTCCGGGGGGGTGGGGCGGCCGCGGGCCCTCTCAAATTCCAAGCGGGAGATACCGAGGGGCACCGACCTTTTCCGCGCCACCTCCAAGTCCGAGCTTTGGAGGCTCACGTGATCCCTTTGGGCTCTCGGGTCCTCCTACCGGCGATCCATTTTCAGCGCCGCCTCCCGGTGTCCCGAGAGGTGATCCGTTTGGTTTGTCCGACCCCGGCGATCCTTTCGCGGCACCTTCGGCGTCCGATCCCTTTTCGCCGCCGCCGCAGTCTCTTGTAGGAGGAGACCCCTTTGCGGCACCTCCTGCCGGCGCTTTCGCGAGTCCAAACAGCAGTGGCTCCTCCTTCGGCGAGGCTCCCAATGAAAACGACTACTCCGTCGACGAGCTAAGCATCTTCAGTTTTGATGAAGAAGACGACGCCCCAACTGAGGCGATCCCATCGGCAAGATTGATTGACGTTGTAAACGCCGACCGCCACGGGGCGTCCGAAGTCTCGTTGCATGCCGAACCCCTCGATGAGGAAGGATCCGCACCAGCCGCTGACCCCGATCCAGAGGACGAAGTTGAAAAACCTGTCGGAAGAACCCCAAGCCTCGCTCCTCTCAAAGTCAATAAAGAGAAGGCGCCACCAGAAGTCATTTTTGCCGATTGCATTGAAGTGAAGGGGAAGACAAGTCACCCGCTGACACTCGGGCCTGGATTGAGTCGATACATCGTTGAAGCCTTCGCCATGAGAGGCTTTGATTGGAATTCCACAGAAGCTCGCTTTCAGTCGATGCAAGATCCCTACGTTGAAGTGACATTACCTCCTTTCCTCGGAGAAATGGACGCTCACTTAGGGGTTGTTCACGTCGGCTGCGCCATCGGTGACTTCTATCTAAAAATCAAAAAAGATGGAAACGATGTCAAAGCCGTTCTAGGAGATCGTCCGGTCATCTCAGATATCGCATTGCCCAGAGGGCAGCATGAGATTCACTTCATGGCCACTCCTGGGCTCTTCGAATTTGAAGTGAACTGTGTCAGCACTGGAGAATCGGCGTCAGTGACTCGACGAATTAACCAACCGGGAAAGCTGGTGGAGCGAGTTCAACAAATGGTCATTCTTAAAGAAGGTGAGAGCTTTGAGAGAACTAAAGATGTCCTTAATCTCATTGTCTTGCCCGGCATCGAGAAGCCATTTAAACAATTGATGTCCGCGACCTCGAACTACGGTCACAAGTGTTGCGAACAGACCGCCGCGAAGATGCTCTCGTCGGTAGCCGCCTATCTCTTCGCCGGGGACAACCCAAAACAGAAGAAGGACGCGGAAGACTCCATTGTGACTGGGGTCGTCAGGCTCCAGACCATGTGGCACAGAAACAAGGGCTTCACAATGTATCCCGAGTCGAAAGGGATCGACACCTACTGGGGCCCAAAGGCCACCGTTCATCTCTTTGAGTTTGAAGTTTTGAATGGCTTGCGAGATCTCTCGCCGGCGCTCAAGATTGCTGTGGAGACGGCCCTGGAGATGGCGAAGGATACCGCCGCTCCATACAGGATAGAACGTTTCCCGGGGGAAGCGAACTCACCCCGAGACTGCTATCGGATTCTCCGCTCTTCCCATTCCGTCGACAGAGTAAAAGAGCACGCTTTCGACAAATTGAAGTCACTCTTCACGGTGAGAGAGATGGAGATTGAGTTAGCTGCTCAAAGTCGAGGCAAGGTCGAGCAAAGAGCGGATCTCTGTTATATAGCTGCTGCGCTGATCACGTCCCAAAAGGCAAGCCGGGAAGAACTCGCCCAATGCGTCAGTGTGACGAATAGAATCATGAGCAGTTTAGATGCCTCTGGAAGGCTCTATTCAACCGTCGACTCCGTCGCTTTAGTCGCATTGATGAGTGAATTGAACAAGGCCGGTCTGCTAAGTCCGGATGGGAGTGACGTCGTCATCAATGGAGCCGCCATGAAAAGCTCGCAACTTGCCACATTGAAAGGCGAGATAGAGACCATCCAAGTCGCTAAAGGACTGCTTCCCCTTGAAGTGACGAAGAACACCGTTCAAAGCTGGGATAGCTTCGAAAGCAATTTAGAGTTCTCTCTGGTCCTTGAGAAAAATGGCCAACCGACACGGAAACTGAAAATTGGCGACTCTGTTGAGTTAGTGTGCAAGCTCTCCAATGGCTATAAACCTGGCGATATATTACATGTTTGCTTGCCTCCATCTCTCAGTCGTATCTATGGCGGAGGCCAGGTGAAGCAATTCAGCGTCGACTTTGCCGGACGGAGTGAAGTGCGGGTTAACTTGGTTGCGACCGCTGTCACGGTTCATCGCAAAGGAAAGAAGCTCGGCTCCCAAAGCTACGCCGCGATAGTGCGAAACATGTTCGAAGAAGAGCGTATCGGCAACCCAGGTCCCCTGGATATTAAAGTCTCGCCTCAGGTTGAAGGGACGGATTCAGATGTCTTGAAGGGCTTCGCGAATTTCTTCTAAGACGATAAGAAGGCGATTGGATGGTGTAGGAATGAGCTTTGATAGGGTTCTCATTGAGACCAAAGTGCTCTGTGAATCTTTGCTTGACAGCAATGACGACTGGCAGCAAGCGCTCTGGCTCAATGAATTGAGACCGGAGATGGAATTGAAGGAATCTCAGTGTCACCAAGAGTTGCTTGACGATGTGATCAACGCGAGGCGTGACTTTGTCTCGTCATGGAGCCTCGCTTCTAAAACAGGCGAAGGGCGATTGCTTGCTATTGATATTGAAGCGAGCTTGGGTTGACAGAACCTTTATGGGGAATCCGGCGGATTCTTCGACAGGGCTGACACCCCGCCTTGGAGCACATGGCTTGCGTGGGTGACCGACGATCCGCGAATTGATTTCGAACAGTATTTACTCTGCTGGATTCCCGAGTTCATCGCCCCAAGACTAGAGACGGCGCTTGAGGGGAACGCATGCGGCAATGCTGCGTGGATTCAATTGCAGGATCCTAAAACGGGCTCACAAGACACTATAGAGGTCGTGGGCGGTTCGTGAGGGTCATTGACTCAATGTTTAGTGCCAACGTTAGGAACTCTGTGAAGGCGATTCACAGAGCTTTGCAAATTTCTGTAGATCCTGACTGAGTTCTTGAGAATCAGAGAATTCGTGAGTGTGAAGTTTTAAGTAATCTCCAGACTCACGATTCTTTAACGTAACCATGAAGAATGCTTTGCCTGGCGGGGTCCCTGTCGCAAATTGGGTGGCCTTGTTTTGAGGGCTTTGATCTCCGCGAAGCGGAGTGCGACGAATTGTCGTCTGAGAATGCGGGAACGGCCGAATTCTGTCGCCCTCATCGATGACGAGGGTTTGTCCATCAAACTGAATCGTCTGAGCTTTATGGTAACCCTTCAAGAAGATAGAACAGACGAACAATACTCCGGTGATGCCCATCACTATCTTGGGGAGGTAGTGAGGATCAAGGGGCTTTTCCCCCTTCCCTATTTTTGAATCAAAGCTCTCGACCCGAAATAGCATGCGATCTAATTTAATCCAATGCTCCGGATTTTCTTTTCGCTGCTCGTAGAGGTGATAACTGAAAGCAAAGAGAACGAGACAGACGAACAGAACGAAGTATTTGGGGCTGTACTGACCCGGCTTCATATAGCTATTCATATCTCGCTCCCTCTCGCGTGGAATGGAACCGCGATCAAAAACAACAAAGTCTCCGATCGCTGACCTTAAGACGCAGCTTCGGCTTTCACCATTTTGGCTGGCTGAACTTCTTCTTGAATAGATTTCAAAAAGGCTTCAACACTCATTTCACCAAGTTCACCCTTGTCGCGAGATCTCACGTTAATGAAGTCTCCGGCCTGCTCTTTTTCACCGACGACAAGCACATAGGGAATCTTCTGCATGCTCGCGGCGCGGATCTTGTATCCCACCCGATCGTCCTTGAGGTTGACTTTGGCGCGAAGGCCACCGTCGAGGAGCTGCTCTTGGATTTTCTTGGCGTAGTCGGCGTATTTAGCGCTGACTGGGATCGTGAGAACCTGTAGCGGAGAGAGCCATAACGGGAACTTGCCGGCGTAGTTCTCAATAATGATACCGAGGAAACGCTCAAGACTCCCGTAGCAAGCTCTGTGGATCATCACGGGAGTGTGACGTTGTCCGTCTGCGCCAATGTAATTCAATCCGAAGCGCTCAGGCATAGAGAAGTCGAGTTGAATTGTTCCACATTGCCAGGACCGCTTGAGGACGTCACGAATGTGAAAGTCAATCTTAGGCCCATAGAAGGCACCGTCTCCAGGATTCAATTGATAATCAATTCCCTTCGCTTCAATGGCTTCTTTGAGCGCTGACTCCGCTTCGTTCCACATTTCGTCGCTACCAATCGACTTCGCCGGACGAGTGGATAGCTCAACGCGAACGTCGTTAAGGTCAAAGGCGTTGTAGACTTCATGAAAGAAGTCAATCAACATTCCGACCTCGCCACGGATTTGCTCAGTTGTGCAAAAGTGGTGAGCGTCATCTTGCGTAAACGCTTGAACTCGGAAGAGACCGTGACGAACTCCCGACATTTCGCGGCGATGGACAAGGCCCATCTCGGCGAAACGCAATGGAAACTCGTTGTGACTGTGTAGACGGCTACGATAAATAATGAGATGCCCTGGGCAGTTCATTGGTTTGACGGCCATCGGACGATCTTCATCGACGTTGTCATGAATCTCTTCAGGGTTCTTTTCATCCCGAAGCTTCAATTTCGTGAAGAACATATTCTCTAGATAGTTGTCGTAGTGCCCAGAAGTGTGCCACAGCTTCTCCGAGAGGATAAGCGGAGTCTTCACTTCTTGATAGTCACGGCGATTCAACAAACGGCGCATGTAGTCCATGAGGTTATTGAAGAGCACAGTGCCTTTTGGATGAAAGAATGGAAAGCCTGGAGCTTCTTCCGTGAACGAGAAGAGGTCGAGCTTTTCACCAAGGACGCGGTGATCGCGTTTCTTAGCTTCTTCAATGAGATGGAGGTGTTCTTTAAGGTCTGACTTTCCAAAGAAAGCCGTGCCATAAACACGGACCAATTGCTCACGTTCAGCGTCGGCGCGCCAATAAGCTCCAGAAACGTTCGTCAATTTGACGTGCTTCAGCCAGCTTGTATTGGGCACGTGAGGCCCCCGGCACAGGTCAATGAAGTCACCATGTTTGTAAAAAGAGAGCTGATCGCCACGCTCAAGAACTTGTTCGAGAATCTCTTGTTTGAACTTGTTCTCTCCCCCATCAATCGACTTGTAGCGCTGAAAGTTTTCGTCAGCCTTCCCAGCTTCTGCAACGCAGCGTTGGAAGGGATGAGCAGCTTTCGCTATCTTCTTCATCTCCGCTTCGATTTTTGGGAAATCGTCCTGGGAGATCTTTCCGTCTCCCATATAAATATCGTAATAGAAGCCTTCTTCGATCACAGGTCCGATTGTTAATTGGGCCTCGGGGAAGATTCTAAGTATCGCGTCGGCCATTAGGTGAGCGGCTGAGTGGCGGAGCACTTCGAGGGCTTCGTCGTCGCGCTTTGTTAGCAGGGACACCTTGGCCCCATCGTGGAGGGGTGAGGACAGGTCGACAATGTTTCCGTCGACTTTTGCAGCCACGGCTGCTTTGGCTAATCCCGGGCCAATTTGGGCGGCGAGATCGGCGGAGTTAGCGTTCGGAGCTAACTCACGTACACTCCCATCTGGGAGAGAGATCTTAATCATCTCTTTGATTTCCTTCAGTTATCGTTTTGTTGACGGACACACCCGCCGACGCTGTTTAAGCCTCACGGACACCCCCGTGTGGCACAATGGCAATTGTTTTACCACAGGTATCGACCTCTGTCGCCGGCCTTCTTGTCAGAGAAAGCAAAAACTTTCCTCAGCGTTTTGGATCACGCTGTGTTGTCATTCCAACTGAGCTTCAAGTTCTTGCCCGTCCACGTGACTTCAATGCCCCGTTCTGTTTCTCGACACGGTTCCGATGACGATTGAGGGAGGGGCATACCGAGGATCTCGAAGTCGACGCCCCGGGGGAACTCTAATTGATTGCAAAACTCTAAATGAAGATCGGTGCCGTTGAAGGTCCCGATGACTTCACTGACGGCTCCCTCTGTATATCCATCCCCGTCATCTTCAAAGACATAGCCGGTAATCACATTTCCAAGGGCGACCGTGAACCGGAGGGAGATCCACTTGGCTAAGCCTGTATGGGGTTGGGAGGAGGTTGTAGGAATAGCTGTCCCAGACTTTTGAAAGATTGGAATGCCGTTGAGAGGAGTACGACAAAGGGCCCAATTGCCTTCGGTCACGATTTTCTTTCCTGTCCAGAAATCCTGCCATTCCCCAGGGAGGTAGACGCTCCGGCAAACTTGGCCAGGGCGTAAGGCTGGAGCGACCATTAAATTGGATCCGAATAGGAATTGATCGAAGATCTCGTAGCTTTCTTCATCGCTGGAGTCGAGAAAGAAACATGGGCGCATCATCGGGAGACCGGTGTCAGAAGCTTCTTTTGCTAAGGAGTAGATGGTGGGGAGTAATTCGTAGCGGAACTGAATGGCACGTTTTGCAATGGCCGTTGTTTCATCATTGAAGGACCAGGGCTCCTGGTCGATGCGGTCGCGGCCCGAGTGGTTCCTCATGAAGGGATAGAAGACGCCGAGCCAAATCCACCGGGATAGAAGCTCTGATTGACAGTTTTGAAAGAATCCGCCAATGTCCGCGCCGCAGAATGGCACTCCGCTTAATCCTAGATTGAGAAGCATGGGAAGGGACATTTCAAGGTGTTCCCAAGAGCTAGCGTTGTCACCGGTCCAGACCCACGCATGCTTTTGGATTCCCGAGAAGCCGCTCCGAGTGAGGACAAAGGGGCGCTTCTCAGGCCTGAGGTTGGCGAGGGCGCGCCGTGTTGCTTCACCCATTTTATGCCCATAGAGGTTGTGCACTTCTTCGTGATCGTAGGGACCATGGCGAGCGTCGAGGGGAAACTCTCGGGTGGGTTCCTGGCCTTCAATTGAGAAGACCGCCGGTTCATTCATATCGTTCCAGATGCCTGAGATTCCCGCCTTGATGTAGACCTTGTGACACTCTTCCCACCAGG
>JARGOJ010000259.1:0-686 GCA_029210225.1 Planctomycetota bacterium | reverse complement strand
GACTTCGTCCTTGAAGAAGTCGGGCCAAACGGCTCGCTTGGGCCAGACTTCACCGACAAGCTCTTCATCCCAGGCGGTGCGCGTAAAGCCACGGATGGCCTTCCCCGATTCGTAGACCGAATAGCCATCTTCTCTTTTAATACCCGGATCAACGATTGTGACGACTTTGAAACCTTGTTCTGCCAACTCTCCCGTCAATTGTTCAATGTTCGGGAAGCGCTCTGGTGAAAACGTGAAAGACTTATAGGCGTCCATGTAGTCGATGTCGAGCCAGAGGGTGTCACAGGGGATATCGAGGTCTCGGAATGATTTCGCGAGGGAGCGAATGTCCGATTCGTTGCGATAGCCCCATTTGCACTGATGGTAGCCCAGGGCCCACAGCGGCGGCATTGGAGCGCGACCAGTCAATTGAGAGAAGCCCTTGACGACGGAGGCGGCGTCGGGCCCAGGAATCAGATAGAAGTCTAAGGTGGCGCCGTCGGTGGTCGCTGAACTTTGGGTGGGTGAATTGCAGGCCAGATCGAAGCTGCTTCTCCAGCTCTCGTCGAGGAAAAGCCCGGAGTATTGATCTTTGTCCGCCATCATGACGAAGGGGTGCGCCTGGTAGAGGGGGTCGGCGTGAGAGTGATGATTGGTTGCATCCGTTGTCCAATTGGTCCATTGACGCCCTCGCTTATTGAGGAAAC
>JARGOJ010000258.1 GCA_029210225.1 Planctomycetota bacterium | reverse complement strand
GCCAGGCGGGTAGCTTCCCCAGCGAAGAGTTGTTGTCCAACGAGGCCATCGTCGGGGAGGTTGAAGCCGAACTTGAGCATGCGCATGGCGGTTGGGCTCTTTGAGTTGATCGTTTCGGCCCACTCCAAGGCGACCTTTTCGAGGTCTTTATGGGGGATTACTTTGTTCGCCATACCCATGTCAAAGGCTTCTTGAGCGGAGTAATTGAAGCCAAGGAAGAAGATCTCTCGGGCTCTCTTCTGACCCACTTGCCGGGCGAGTAGGGCCGATCCATAGCCGCTGTCGAAGCTCGCAACGTCGGGGTCTGTTTGTTTGAAGATGCCATGTTCTTTGCTGACTAGCGTGAGATCGCAGACAACATGAAGGCTGTGTCCTCCTCCCACGGCCCAACCTGGCACAACGGCGATGACGACTTTTGGCATGAAGCGAATCAAGCGTTGCACTTCGAGGATATGAAGCCGTCCCAAGCGGGCTTTGTCGACGGTGACGCCGTGTTCATCGGTGTCCTCATACTTGTAGCCGTCTTTGCCGCGAATTCTTTGGTCTCCGCCAGAGCAGAAGGCCCAGCCGCCGTCTTTGCCGGAGGGACCGTTGCCGGTGAGGAGAACACAGCCGATGCTGCTGACTTGCCGGGCGTGATCGAGGGCTTTGTATAGCTCGTCGACAGTTTGGGGACGAAAGGCGTTGCGACATTCCGGGCGGTCGAAGGCAATACGCGCTGTCTTATTGTCTTTCGAAATGTGGTAGGTCATGTCCGTAAAATCGAAGGACGTGACTTCGTTCCACTGGCTTGCGTCAAAGAGTTCAGAGACCATGATTGTCCTCGAAGGAGTGTTTTTGTGAGGAGGCAATTTTACAGAGACTTGGTCTTCTTGCTAGGGCTCTGTCATTTCTTAAATTCATGGGGTCTCTGGCGAGAGTATCGGGCCGTGAAGTTGTGTTGAGGTCGTGAATAGACCGGGGCGTGAGTGCGGTGAAGTGATGACCGTAAAGCATAGAATGGGTGCTCTGCTAGCTTTGGTGGCGCGTGCTGCTTTCGTTAGGATTCACACTTTTACTTTGCTTAAGCAGAGTGCAGAATACGCCGTGAACCCCGTCAGAGTTGTTAGCCAAATAGGAATGTGTCATGGAGAAGCCCAACCAAATAGAGCAGAGTCAAGCCGAGATTAACGCAAGCATTTGGAATCACGCCGTTCCCATTTGCTCGGTCATTATTGCTGGGCTTTCGGCGTTTTTAGCCTACAACTCTTCGCAGACAGCGAAGCAGGCGATCAAACTTCAATCGACGGGGAATGAGATTCAAGTCGATGCGGTCGGCGAGTTCGCTCTCACGAATAAAATAGCCAAAATCGCGGCGATCCGTGATGCGTCGGTCAACGCACGAATGCTCTTTGAGGATCCCAAATACTCTGTAAATGGAATGGACTTTTCTCACTTACGCTTCTCGACTTATCGCTTTCCAAAGAAAGACATGCAGCGCTGTGACTTTAGTTCGTGCAACTTGTCTTGGGCCTTACTAAAAGGCGCTCGAATGGGGGGGACGAGCCTGGTTGAAGCCAATCTTTGGGGGGCTGACCTTGAGCGCGCGGAGTTCTGGGGCGCCCGATTTGAGAAGGCCGATTTGAGAGATGCCCGGGCGCAAGGAATTAATTTACGCGGAGCAAATCTGGAGAAGAGCCTGCTCCAGGGCTGTGACCTACGGGGCGCTGATTTGCGAGGGGCTTCGCTAAAGGGGGCAACCTTGGGCATCTTAGAGGTTAAGAACCTGACATTTAAAGGAGAAGCAAGCCACAAGAAGGGTGAGGTCGTCGTGAACTTGAAGAAGTGCACCGATCTCAGGGGCGCGAATTTGACCGGAGCGAATATGGAGGAGTGTGCTGTTGAGCATGTCCTCTACGACGATAAAACGGCTTGGCCGGCTGGTTTCACTCCTCCCGCGTCTTTTCAACAAGATCACCAAAAGTGACTTAAAGGGCCGGTGAAACGGTTTTTTACGAGACGGCGAACGCAAAGGATTGTTCGCTAAAGCTGAGCTAGAATGAAGTGTGATGGTTTTGGATAGTCTCGTAAAGGTTCTAGTCTTTGTGCTCGGAACCCTCATTGGATTTGTTTTGCCGGGGCTGGGTCTCTCTAGACGCTTCTCTAGCCCGATTCCCGCCTGCACGACATTGCTCATATCCATTCTGAATCTGTTTCTAGTTGTCTTCGTCTATCAGTTGATTGGTGTTCCCCTTCGGTTTCAATATCTCGCTCCAACATTGGCGCTCATATCCACTGTTTGCCTTTATCTGGGGCGGAATGGTTCGACTTCCGGATTGACGATCTCCGACTGGAAGGCTCGACGGGGCATCGCGATATTGATCGGTCTCATTTGTCTTGAGATGCTCATTAGAACGTCGATGTGGCCTTTGAGCGGGGCAGACACTGGATTTCGCTGGGGGTTTCTGGGGACACAAATCTTCGATCACGGGCATTTTAATTATTATCCACCGTTATCCGCAGAAGATTTTGAGCAGTATCCTATGGTCGACGCCATCGCGCCGTTGATCTCGATCTGCTACTACTGGATTTACGAATGTTGCTCAGGCATTATGCCAAGGATGACGAGCGTCTTCGTGACTGTTCAGTATGTGCTGAGCCTTTCATTGATATTTAGCTGTGCGAAATACATGAAAAACTCGGCGGCGGGGCTTCTTGGGGCTGCGATTTTTTCGGGGTCCGAGTTGTCCTTTTGGTCGGTCGGTATGGGGCAAGAAATGGGCTTGCTCGCGATATCTCTGTTGGGCACTTTCAATCTTCTGATCCGAGTACGGCGTCGGAATGAGACCTCCTATATTTTGCTCGCCGCGAGCGTCACTGCCGTCGGAATGTTATGTCGAGAATACGGCGGCCTCGTTCTAATCTGTGGCACGACGATAGTCTTGTGTCGAAGGCTAGGGCTTCGTGCGCTCGTTCTGTACATCGTGTTGTCCTTTATCCTGTGCGGAGGGTGGTACATCCGCAGCTGGATTTTGACGGGCAATCCGTTTTACAGTATTAAGACGCTCCCGTTCTTCAGTGTGCATCAGCGTTACAACGAAATGATGCACGCCGCGAAACTTAGAAATATTTGGACCATTCCAATCTTTTGGTGGGGCGTCAAGTTGCTCGGGGTGCTCTCAACTCTGCCATTTCTATTTGGACCATTTTTTATTATTGCTCAGACGAAGAAACGGCCCTATTTTCTTCTTAGTGGACTGGTAGTTATTGGGGTCTGGATCATTTCAGTGCCGCAGACTGCAAACATACAGTATTCGTTTCGAGTTCTGCATATGTTGGTGACCTTACTTTGCGTGGGGTCAGGGATTCTGGTTGAGCGTTGGTCTCGCAATTCGGTTGGCCGGGTAGTCGCAATTCTCATTGTCCCGGCGTTCCTGATTTGGAACATTGTAAACATGAGTGTATTCCCGAATAGACTGCGGCTCACTAAGAAATCGGAGGTCTTCGGTAAAATAATCAAGACCGATTATCGGGAGACATTGGATGGTCTCTCGAACTCGACTTTTGAGATCATTGAAAGCAATCTTCCGGCTGGATCGAAAGTTGTAACTTTATCTTGTTACCATTGGATTCATGTCTATCGACGAAACATTCAGGTTGTCTCTGATTTTAGCCCTGAAGCTGACGCTCTCTTCGCTGTCGATCACGCCGAGAGTTTACGAACATTGAAAGAGCAAAAAATAAGAGTCCTCGTCATTCTTAAAACTGTCAAAAAGAGCCGCGACAAGACCTTCCTCAGCCACATTGTGAACAACGGCAAAAACCTTGCAGATGCGAATGATTCCGTTGAGATCTATCGGATCGACTGAATCGCGGTGCCCACTGAGTCATGAAAATTGAGTTACGATTCAATATCGACGATTTGTACCTTCGGGAGCGGCACGATGAACTGGCCCTTAAAGCCTTTCTTTCGTAGTTTTGGCATGAGCTCCTCAGCAATATGCCAACCCAGCATCAAGGCATATTCAGGTTGATCGTTGAAGAGCGCCTCCTCATCAAGCACTGGGATTCTTGTTCCCGGCATATATTTACCAATCTTATGCGATCCTTTGATCTCAAGCACACAGTCGACAATCTCATGGTCGAGGCCAGTGTAGGTAATCAAGGTACTGGCTCGCGAAGGGGCAGCGATCCCGTAGACTTTTTGCCCCTTGTCTTTGATTGATTTAAGGGCGCTCATGAGGTCGAGCTTTGTTTGAGCGACGTCCCTTGCGAATTTCTTATATGTCGCTGACTCAAGCAAGCCGGCGTCTCTTTCTTCTTGGAGAAGGTCATGGACGGACGAATCGATAGGCCTTTGACCCTTTAGGGCGCTAAACACGCGCACGGAGCCTCCGTGTGTGGGAATACGCTCGGCGCGGAAAATCTCGAAGCCATGATTGTCGAAGAGCTTCTGAAGGGCATGGAGGGAGTAGTAGCGCAAATGTTCGTGGTAGATCGTGTCGTATTGAAGAGTTTGAACTAAGGGCAGCAAGTAGTGATTCTCAGAGATGAAGACTCCGTCATCTGTGAGAAGAGCCTTAATGCCCCTTGCGACGTCGTCGACATCCCATATGTGGGCAAAGACATTGGCGGCAGTGATCAGGTGAGCACGCCCATGTTCTTTGGCGACAGCCTTCGCGGTGGCCTCACTAAAGAAGGCCTTGTGAGTGTTTATTCCTCGTGAGTTTGCTAAGTCGCCCTGGTCGGTCGGTTCGATTCCAAGAACCTTACAGCCGCTCTGATGAAAGTTGCTCAAGAGCGTGCCGTCGTTCGACCCGATGTCAATGCAGAAGCTGGAGTCATTCACAAAACCGAGGCGACGGCATTCGCTGTGAAGATGAGCGAAGTTATCGCGAAGAATGCGAGTGGTCCCGCTTGTGTAGGGGTAGCTTGGCGGGAACAGTATCTTCGCGTCGACTTTCAGGCCAATTTGCACAAGGGAGCAAGCCTGACAATGAAGAAGGTTCAGCGGGAACATGAGCTCTTCTTTTGGGGCGCTACCAACAGCTTCCATTTGATTAACAGGAGGCACATAACCCAGGAAAAGCACAGGCTCAAGCTCTTGACTTTGGCAAATCTGGCACTTTGAAATAGAGAGTGAATGCTGACCCATAGGGGATTTTCCTCGTTCTTGGCAGGTTGAGAATGGCTGTCATGGGGAGCCATGTTTGTCTATATTGGGCTCGCTCGGACCTATTAAGGAGAACGTAAACGCGCTGCTGCTGCGCCTGATATTACCGAGTTCTTTAAGGAAATCCTATACCGATTCATCCAAACGGTCACCGTGCTTGTTTAGGAAGTGCTCGGTGCTGTCGAAGCGGTTTCAGCTCCAGATTCTGTCAAAGACTCATTAGGAGGCCTGAGGGCGATTAGTCTGGGCGGTCATTCGCCAAATACCAGTCGACGATGCTCTTCATCCCCTCTGCGATTGGAATGGCTGGCTGGAAACCGAGTCCACGGAGCTTGCTGATGTCGGGGCAACGCCGGGGCGTGCTGCCTTTGGTCAATTCGCTTGTTTCAAGGGAGTAGTCTCTCTGAACCTCCTTGAACACGAGGTCAAGCAAGTGCTTAATCGTGACCTCTTCATCGTTTCCGATGTTGTAGATATTGAGATGCTCGCCGTTGTCGATGATCTTGAGGAGACCGGCGGTAAAGTCGTCAATATGGACAAAAGCACGGGTTTCCGATCCGTCGCCTTGGATTTTGAAGGGCAGGGGACCGGTTGGATTTTCGGCGATGGCCGCTTTGACTCGCATCGCAAATTGGGGTAGGACATGCTCCCAACCCATATCCGGCCCGTAGACGTTGTGGGGTCTGAAAATCATGACGCGGTCAAAGCCCGTCCGACCATAGTTTAACGCCATAAGCTCCCAGAGTATTTTTCCTCCGCCGTATGAATAGCGCGGGTTTAGCGGGTCTGGGACGATCATGGGTACGTCCTCGGTGGTGGGAATCGACGGCGGCATTTGATAGACCTCGGAGCTCGACGCCACCACCAACTCCCGAATTCCGTGGGCTCGGCAGCCGTCAATCACATTGAGCATGCCTCGAATACCGATGTCTAGAATTAACTCGGGATGCTTGTAAAAGAACTCAGTGCCATTGACATAGGCGAGGTGAATGACGCTATCCACGCCTTTGCACGCTTCGGCGACCGCCTCAGCATCACGAATGTCCGCTTCAATGAATTGAAATTGACCGTCCAAGTCGGAGAGCCGGGCCCGACGCCCCCGAGAGTTGTTGTCTAAAACCCTGACTTTCTGGCCTTCTTGAATCAAGGCGCGGACTAAGGCCGAGCCTATAAAGCCGGTGCCGCCAGTGACGAGGTAGTGTTTTGTCGATTTCATTGGGGGCTCTTTTCCGTCATCCCTTGGTCGGAGTCCTGTGGAGGTGGCAAAGTGAATGGAATCTGATCTTGGGGCCGGATGCGTAAAACATCTTTCCGATACATTTTTTTTGTGCTACCGCGTAGGGTTTTGATACCCCAATAAAACCAACGTGAATACCCTTTCACCCAAGATCCAAGGCGGAAGGTCGATTGACCTCCAAAGAGCCGGTCGATTGAAATGATAGGGGCTTCGCCAATTTTCAATCCGAGCATCTGCGCTTTGATCGCCATTTCAAATGCGACTGCCCAACCCACTGGATTGGACGAGAGCTCAAGCTTCTCGAATATCTCGCGTCGAAAAATTTTGATGCCCGTCGTCGCATCTGTCATCACACATCCAGCGAGGACCTGAAACCACCAGTTCGCGGTCTTCGATAACAGGTGCCCAATTCTAGATCCGCCCAAGCGTCGACCGCCATAGGCATACCTTGTGCACGAGACAAAGTCACAACCTTGATCCATCAAAGCAAGCAGGGAATCGAGGGCCAAAATAGGCCCGACTTCGTCTGCCGCAAAAATGAGCACCCAGTCGCCCTTGGCGTCTTGCACTCCGGCCTTAAATGCATTGATTACGCCACGCCCGAAGGTATTCAGAATTCCCCTCAAATGGGAATGATCGCGCTGAATGGCCTCAATGTACTCAATCGTTTGATCATCCGGGGAGTCATAAACAACGAGGACCTCGAAAGGGATTTCTAAGACCGCATTCAGCAGCCGAAACATGATTGTGAGGTTCGGGCCCTCGTGCCTGACAGGCACCACAATACTTAGTTTTACAGGTGTCTCAGCCATATCTCCATGGAATACTCGAAGGGCCGGAAGCCGATCTTGACGGACGTTTTTAACCCCCATAGGCTAACATTTTGGACTCTGATAAGAGCATTCTGGACCAATGTTGGAGACCTCTCTTCGAATGTTCTCGTCGTTCCCGTCCGGAAAGCGGCTAAAACGGTAAAATCAACGGGTCAACATCGCATGATAAAGGTTCGGCTCCATGAAACTTGATCCCATAGTCTCGAAGAACATCCGCATTCGTGTTCCCGACTCCTTCACAATAGGTTTAGGCTCTATCATTGACGACTTTTGTTATTTCTCGACGCAGTTGAGCATAGGGCGCTTTTGCCACATCGCCAATGGCGTCAGTATCGCTGGGGGCAGGGACCAGCGGTTCTCGCTTGGTGACTATAGCTCTGTGTCGGCTGGAGTCAAAATATGGTGCGCCAGCGATGACTTTGTTCGAGACATGGCTTGTCTCACGCCCCCAGAGCTTTCCTATCCTCGTCATAGCATCATGGGCGATGTCGAGATCGGCGCGCTCACAATCATCGGCTCGAATGCCGTCATTATGCCGCAACAAAAGATACCTGAGGGAGTGACCATCGGAGCGCTCAGCTTCGTGCCAGCAAACTTTTCATTCGAGGCATGGCATGTCTATGCAGGAGTGCCCATTCGCAAGCTCAAAGCCCGAGACAAGGATGAGGTCAGAAAGCAGCGCGACTACCTCGAAAAGAAGTTTGACCAGTATCAATCGGAGTCAACTGAGCAGGGCTGTTAGCGGAGAAGAACGGACAGCGATCCCTCACTGATTTTTGTGTCGGAGGCTAAGCTTCGGCCTGGTGTTCGGCGCAATGTCCAGCAACCCCAGAGAAACCAACGGAGATACTCAAAACTCCAAGTGAACAAGTTGAAGCGAGATCGTCCTCCATACAATCGATCTATGGAGATGATGGGAACCTCCCCCAAGGTGAGACCCATCTTCTGGACCTTGATGGCCATCTCAAAAGCAAGGGCCCAACCAACAGGCTTGGCTGTCAGATCCAGTTTTTGAAAAAGCTCCTTTCGAAAGAGCTTAACTCCGGTCGTTGAGTCAGTGAGGGCCGAAGCCGCGAGCAATTGAAAGCTCATGTTGGCGAGTTTGGATAGCAGGGACGCCAACCACGAGCCTCCCAGGCGGCGTCCTCCATGGGCATAGCGAGTGCATGAAACCATGTCACAGCCTTCGTCCATCAGTTTCAACATAGCCTCGATAGCAAGAATGGGCCCGACTTCGTCGGCGGCAAAAATGAGCACAAGTTCGGCTTGAGCTTGTTCCAAAGCCAATGATAAAGCCCTGTGGAGATTGCAATTCACTTCTTTGGCGACAGAGCGGATCTTAACAGCGGGATTGCGCAGCTTGTCGATATCGTTGCTAATCTCTTGTTGATTCAAGTTGTCGGTCATAACGAGAATTTCACAGGGGAAATGCAGCAACGCGCTCGAAAGCTTTAACATCATACTTAGTTGAATTCCCTCGTTCAAATAGGGAATGACAATGCTCAACTTCGGTTGGACATTGTCGCCAGATAGCGGCTCTGATGCGACATTATCAGTCATGGTGACGGGGGCTCTTCTTGAAGAATTTCAGAATGACCTGACAGACCTTGAGTATATCTTCATCGGTCACCGTGAATGCGCTTGGCAGCCAAAAAGCTTGATCTGCTGCTTTGCTCGCCTTTGGAAATTCGCTGTCATTCTGTCGATAGGGGGCCTGCCTGTGGACAGGATGCCAAAAGCGTCGGCAATCCATTTTATTTACTTTTAGCTGATCTATTAACTGCTCTCTCCGAGGGCTGACCGCGTCGATCCATTGGGGCACTTCACCCGCTTCTAAATCGAAACCAACCAGATTGAATCCTTCAATTCCAGACAACTCCGTGCGATAGATCTCGTAGGTGCGCCTCATTCGCTGAAGCCTTGCATCAACTCTGTTCAATTGGGCCAAACCCATCGCCGCTTGGATGTTTGTCAGCTTGAAATTGAATCCGACGCTCACATGTGTATCAGCACCTCCGGTTCCTCGAACTGGGCGGCCCTGATCTTTTAACTCTCTTAATCGGCTATGAACGTCTGAATCATTCGTCATGATCGCGCCGCCTTGACCAGTGGTGATAGTCTTCATAGGAGAGAATGAGAAGATCCCAGTATTCCCATGAGTTCCTAAGGCTGCGCCGAAGTTCTTCGAGAGGAAGGCCTCAGCGGCGTCTTCAATCAACACTAATCCGTGGCTGTCACAAAGCTCTTTTAAGGCCGGTAAATTCGCGGCTCGGCCGCTGACATGGACGGGAATGATGGCTTTTGTTCGAGAGTTAATTAATTTTGAGGCTGAATCGGCGCATAAATTCAATGTGTTTGGGTCAATGTCAGCAATGACGACCTTGGCCCCGGTCATACTGACAGCGTTCGCGGTCGCGATAAAGGTCACGGACGATTCTCCGAAAGGAAACCGAAACCGGGATGAATGGCATCCGCTCCAACTTTGGTAGCCGCTGCAATAATCTTGTCTTGGTCCAAGTAAGAGGTCGCCAGTTCATTTCCGCCAATATGCACGGCCTGATCAGCTTCTCTTGTGTATGGCGTTCCTCGGTCGGCATCAGAATAGATGGCCACACTTCGGATGCCCATTTTCTTGCAGGTGCGAATGATG
>JARGOJ010000257.1:4832-9912 GCA_029210225.1 Planctomycetota bacterium | reverse complement strand
GGAGCGCAGAGAAAAAAGCACGCTTTGACGGTGCTGGATCAAGCAACTGGTCCTAGCACCGCCTCTTCAGGCGTTGAAAACACAATTCGTCAAGCGTGAAGTCTCTTAGCTGACGCGAGGCAAATACTTGCGATTCACCTTTTTCGCGGTTTGCTCAATCATGAAGATGACCCGGCCATCCACGCTCGGGTCTTTGGTCGCGCCGATCGCTCTTGGATCGGGTGGTAGACGGCGCTTCGCTTTGTGAATGTAGGGGTTTCTGTCCGACCAATAGTCGACGAGTTTTCCAGTCTTTAGGTCGAAGAGGCAAAATTCGAAGGCCACTCCAAAGCGCAATGAATAGGTCACGATGCTCAATCCTGCGCGAGTCCGGCGAGCAAACTCCTTCCAATCCTGGGCGTAAACAAAGACGCGGCCAACGATCAACGCGTCGGCCTTTAACGTCTTAGAGATCTTCGCCGCGAGGGCTGGATCGAGAGTCGCGTTCTCGGAGATTTCTATGTTCTTTGTGGCTTCTAGAGTATCCGGATAGGCCGTCTGAAACTCAGTTTTTACAGTGCTCGGATCGATCTTTAGACCTTCCTCAGCAGCCTTGTTTTCCAGCTCAGTCACCATACTCTTGCGAAGCGCGCAGAGGGTCTGCTGCATATATTGCGACATCGAGGCAAGCACGTTGACGTAGGAGTAGGTCGTGGTCAAATCGGCATGGCTCTTCGCCTTCCGGCTCGGTGCAATCGCGACCACAATGTTTTCGAAGTTCGAAATCGACTTCTCAGCGGGCACGACTTCAGCCGTGCATCCCGTCATCACTGATAAAAAAGCTAATAAAAGCACGCAGGTTCGTCTCATCAACCAATATCCTCCTCGATAGCATCGTGCCAAAGAGGATAGCGATCCCCGCTCATAAAGGAACAGCGAAAAGCGCAAAAGACCTATTCGACCTGCTCGGACTCCAGGCTTTGGCGCTAAGGTTTGGCGTCTCGAAGTATTGATTTTATCTGAGTTCTCGTATGAACCACTCGATAGCGCAGTACGGCATAGCGACATGCCTCACAGCGAAACATGGGATGAAAGTAGGATCTCGACGGCGTCAACTGATCTTGAAGCCGTTCACTGATGGGAATCCCGTCTCTGATCAAGCTCTTGTAACCCCATAAGAAGAAACGATCGAAGTCTTCATAGGATTTGAAGCTCGAAGGAAAAGTCCGCACGAGGTAGCCAGCCAGGAGTGCTTGTTCACAGTGAGGACAGTCACCATCAGACTTCCACGGAGTCTCATGCGCGCCTTCCCCAGCTCTTCGACGCCCCTTGATCTCCTTCGTGAAGCAATATTGACTGTAGTCAATCAAAACGTGACAACAACTAGAGCAACGATCAATGCGCAACCACGAATTGCCCCAAGTGGTCATCTCTTCGAGAAACGAGGAGAATCGTTGTTGGAGATTCATTCTGTGAGAATGAAGCGTCTGCGGCCAATTCACATATTTGCGAAAACCTTCAAAAGGAAGAAAGGCAAGCGGAGCAATGGGCTTCATGTAGCCCGCCTCCATAGGTCCATCGCAGCCCATGCAAGTTAGGTAAATCGACTCTGTGGCGAGATTGAGTTGAGATCGACAGGGGATGCAGGTTTTGGGGCAGATGTCCGGGAGGCAGATTGGACACACAAAGGATCCGCAGCGAGGGCAGTGCGCTTCAGCGTTTGAGTCGGGATGATTGCTACAGCGGGCTCGGTCGACAGTCACTGAATCTCACCTTTTTGGATGGCTCAGGATGTCTTTTTCTTTGACGTGACAGGTGGGTTGGGATCGCGGGAGACGTAAAGAAGTAGGCAGCTTGGAGGCTCTGCGCTATCTTCCATGGACATCGATTGAACCGCGATTTGAGGGTTCTCGTCGAGCCACTTGTTAATGGCCTCTTCAAACCCCTCACCTTCATCAAGGATTCGCTTCACCCGGTACCGGTGGCGAACCTTCTTACCAGAGACCTGATGCTCGACATTCTTCATGACTGAAACCAAGCAGTTCAGCTTGTGAGCATACTTGTCCATAATTTCGTCGGCGGGACCAAAAGAGAAGGCCCCGAAGGCATCCTCATTCTCCGAAATTTCTTCGGCTAGGCGCTCAACAAGCTCCTGGTGATACTGCTTCAAGATTTTCAAAGCTTGCTGATTCATGATTGCTGCCCTTTGTTCGTAATACCGCTAATGAACGACCCTGCTGTCTAGATCTTCAACCTAATGAAAGCATAGCAGGAAGACGCGAGAATCTCAGTAGTTCAGCTTGATGAAACTTTTTTTGGAAGGGAATGGTTTGGGTCGGCTTCTTGAACGGGCGAGGAGGAATTATGTCAGAGATCGAAAAAGTCATTCAATTTTTAGTCTGCCCCCAAGAGGATTTCATTGGGCGCCTCTCGAACGGCTCGCTGCCTTCAAACCGTCTTCATGTCGGCGCTTTTGCGACTCAGAGGCTTCGGGGCAACGGCATGCGAGGCAGCACCGACCCCTACGTTGAAACCGTCAAGAAGCTCCTTTACTCCGGAGAAGCATCCGAGAAGGTCCACTTGGTCCTCGACGAAGATTGGCATCCTCGGTCTTGCGAGGAGTTCCCAATTTTTGGGTCTCACTGCGTCAAGGGAAGCGATGGCGCCAAGCTTGTTGGTGACCTGGAAGAGCTACGCTGGCATCCGCGAACTCACGTGATTCGCGCAAACTCATTGAATATCGCCGCCACCCCACGGTATCGGGAGGTCCTGTCGGAGATTGTTGGAGGCACCCGAAGCGAGCGAATTCGCGTTGGTGTTTTCGGAGTCTGGACTCACGTGAAGGTCGAGTATCTTCTCCTCAATCTCACCACTATGCCCCCCAGATTCTACGACGTTGGAGTCTGCGCGCCGCTTTGCGCGAGCCCAGATAATAATGACCACACAGCGGCTTTGAAGAAGTTCCGCTCCCTCGGTTATCGAGTCTTCGACCAGATTCCTGAGTATCTCAACTGGCTCGGGATCAATTCGGAACAGGAAGCTCCCGCCCTTCGCTATGGCACTGTTTGGTCGGGAGGAAAGAGATGAGCGGATTGATACGCGCTGAGATCCCGTCGACGAAGGAGAGTCGCGCCGAGTATCACGATAAGTTTGGGCCTGGCAAAAAAGTCTCAAGCCTGCGGCTCGTCGATAAAGTCATCGAAGGCGACCTCGACCTTCGGGGCATGACGGTGCGAGACACAGCGTCCTTCTTTAATGTAATCGTCAAAGGTGACCTGCGCGCCGACGAAGCCCGCTTTCTCGGAGGCTTCGAGGCCAGGCGTTTGATCGTTGAAGGCCAAGTTCACTTTTACTCCTGTCGATTCGAGAAGTTGGTCCGCATCGACGAGGGGCATTTCAAAAACGGTCTTAGCTTTGATGGAAGCGACTGCCAAGCCGAGCTTGTTCTCCATGGAGTGGAAGTTCAGCGAGCCCCGTTATCTCTTGTAGAAGTCCAAGTGAGTGGTGGCCTTGAGCTTCAGGAAGCGCGCCTTGAAAAGGGGCTTCGCCTCGACAAGTCAACGGTCTCTGGCTGGGCTGACTTCTCCGGATTACAGGGTGAGAGCCTGTCGGCGAATTCCTGTGTTTTTGGATCGGGCCTGGAGCTACGGGCCGTTGATATTAAAGGCCAAGTAAACCTGAGCGACGCGACGGTGAAGGACAGCTTTAGCCTGCGCGACGCAGAGGTTGGCGGAGAGATTGACGCTCGCCGAACGGTCTTCCAGGGCCGCTTCGATGGTGTGCGCTTGAAGTCGGGAGCGCTGATATGGTCGGGCACTGTTTTTGAAAAAGCTGCGTCCCTGGCGCGTTGTGAGGTGCTTCGTATCGAGGCCCAGGATTTAACGGCCAAGGCGGACGTCAACTTCACCCAGAGTCATGTTCGTGGGAAAAGCCTGTTTCGCGGTAGCGCTTGGCAAAACTTAGACATCAGCGCCTCGGTCTTTGACGGCTCCGTCGATTTTGAAGGCGCTCAATTCAACCGCCTCACGGCTGTGAGCGCGGTCATCAACGGCGATTTTGGTGGTCGACAGATATGCTGCCGAGACGGAGTCAATTTCGAAGAAGCCAGGATCGACGGCGACGCGACATTTGACCGCGGGACCATCTCTCATGGCATCAACTTCAGTCACAGCGTCTTTGAGCGACGCCTTGATTTGCGGCTCGATGAACTGGAAGGAACCGTTGACTTCAGAGATGCTCGGGCTGCCTACCCCAATGCCTCGGCGAAGCTCTTCTTGAACTCGTTTTCAAAGGATCCTGAAGAAGCCGCTGGGTCCTGCTTGGTGCTTAGGGATTGGTTGAAGAGCCAGAATCAGTATGAAGAGATGGATCTGGCCAGCTACCGTTTGCGATGTTTGCAACGGAGAGCGCGAGCGAAGCTTTGGCGGAACAAGCCTGGAGCGCTTCTAGAATGGCTCTTTGTTGATCTCAGTTCGGGCTATGGCCTCAAACCCTGGCGCGTTTTGAGAACCGTCGCTGCTGTCATTCTCACAATGACTTGGCTTTTCTATAGCCACCCGGAAGCGATTGAGGCTGGTCTAAACGGGTCTCTGGGAAGCTCATTTCGCCTCGCCCTCACTCGCTTTACCGGGGCGGCCGATGGGGTTTCTTTCGCGCCGTCGCATTGGCTTGCAACCCTTGCCCTGGCAGAGTCTTTTTGTGGAGTCTTTCTCTCGGCGCTGTTCGTAGGAACCCTCACTAGAAAATTGGCGCGCTAAAAGCGGTAAAAAAAGTAAAAAGAAAGATTTTGGGTTAAAACCAATGCTCTAGGGCTGTCTAAACTGTTTTTAGGCAGCCTTTTTCTTTGGAAATCGGTCTAAGCTCTTGACGACTCGATAAAATCTCGCGGATCTCTTCGCGATCACAGACATAATAGTCGTTCGAATTACACATCAGTTGGGAGTCACCGAATGCCGGTTCAAGAACAAAGCGCGCTGAACCAAACGCAAAGCTCGACCCAGAATACACTCGATCTCCCAGTTAAGACCTATTTCCTGGAGAACGGCCTCAAGATCCTCGTCGTCGAGGATGACAAGGCCATGCGCCAGTCGCTGTGTGAACT
>JARGOJ010000257.1:3373-4822 GCA_029210225.1 Planctomycetota bacterium | reverse complement strand
ATCCTTCCATACAGAGCGTCGCTCTCAACTTTATCTATCGCGTCGGAAGTCGCAACGAAGGTAGCGGCACCACCGGTCTCGCTCACTTCTTTGAACATATGATGTTCAACGGCTCAAAGAACTACGCCCCTGGCGCCTTCGACAAGATTATGGAAGCCCACGGAGCGAGCAACAACGCATACACAACCAAAGACGTCACGGTTTATCAGGATTGGTGTCCTCCCGAGACCCTCCCGCTTATCTTCGACCTTGAAGCGGACCGCATGGCCAACCTCTCCATCGACCCGATTATGGTTGAGAGTGAGAGAGGAGTTGTGGCGAATGAGCGGCGTCGGTATATGTCGGAGCCCGAGGGCATCCTCGACGAACAACTCTTCGCCAATGCCTTCTCGGCACACCCTTATCGTTGGCCCATCCTAGGTTGGATGATCGACATTCAAAATTGGGAGATCGCCGATCTTGAGCAGTTCTTCAAGACTTACTACGCTCCCAACAACTGCGTCATGGTTGTCTCCGGAGCCGTCACTGGCGATGAAGTCTTCGAACTCGCTAAAGAGAAGTTCAGTCATATTCCTGCGCAAAAAGCGCCGCGCCCCGTTCACACCGCTGAGCCGGTCCAGCTTGGAGAGCGCCGCGCCCAAGTCGCTGCGGTCTCCGAACTGGCGCAAGTGCAGTTGGGCTGGCATGTCCCCGCCAGCTCCGACGACGACTACTGGGCCCTCAGCACCCTGGAAAAACTCTTATTCCACGGTCAAAGCTCCCTCTTCTATAAGAAGTTCATCGAATCTGAGATCACCCTCAGTATCAGTGGCGGCGTCGATGGACATGCCCTTGATCCGACGCTTTTCACAATCCGAGCCCACCTCCGCGATGGCGTCACGACGGACCAGTTCCAAAAGACCCTCGACGAAGTCTTCGACGATCTCCGAGTCAATCCTCGCCCAGAAGAAGAGCTTCAGAAGGCAAAGAATCAAGTGCGCGCAGAGTTTGTTCGCAGCTTGAAGACCATCAACGGCAAAGCCGACTTGGTGGGAGCCTTTGAGATCTTTGGCGGCGGCCATGAGTTCATCCCCCAAGCCCTCGACTCCTATGCGGCGGTCACCGCTGAGGATGTCCGCAAGGTCGTTGCAAAGTACTTCGTCGACGACAACCGAACCTGGGTTTCGCTGATTCCTGATCGCGACTCAAAAGCCACGGACTTATCTCCGGCCATCACCGTTGGAAAAGGCGGCGCAGCCTCGGCCCCCGAGCCTCGGCCAACAGAGATACCGCCGCTCTCCGATGCGCCACCGGCATCTATTGATTTTCCTTCAAGCGAACGCTTTGTCCTCGATAACGGCTTAAAAGTCCGGCTCATGGAAAAACGCGACCTCCCGCTCTTGTGCATGGCGCTCTCCTTTGAGGCTGGCGGGCTTTACTCACCAGCTGGGAAAGAAGGCCTCTCGCCAA
>JARGOJ010000257.1:0-3350 GCA_029210225.1 Planctomycetota bacterium | reverse complement strand
GGTTGCGCGAGTCTTGCGCAAAGGCACGGAGCGTTGGAACGAAGCCGAGCTCTCTCAAACCATTGACTTTGTCGGCGGCTTCTTGGGCATGACCGTCAGTAAGTTTCCTCTCACAGTTGTTGGAGAGTTTCTCTCTGAGCACAGCGAGCTTGCTCTCACCATTCTTGAGCAAGTCGCACGATTCCCCACCTTTCCCATTGAAGAGTTTCAAAGAATGCAGCGGCGGAGCTTAGACGCCCTAAAGAATGATCGTAGCGCCGCCCGCAACGTCATTGATCGCTTCTTCATTGGTTCTCTTCTCTCCGAGCACCCCTACGGACGACCAAGCAGCGGCGACGTCGAATCTGTCGCGGCCCTGACTCGTGAAGACCTCGTCGAATTTCACAAGAAGTTCCTCGTCCCAGAAAACGGGACCCTGGTCCTCGTCGGTGACTTCGATGCTGGGGAAATGCGCCAAAACATCGAAGACCGCTTCTCATCTTGGAAAGGCAACGCCCCCAAACGTCCCGAGCTCCCAAGCTTGACCAAACTTCACGAACACCGGGTCTTAGTCGTCGAGAAAGACAACGGCGATGAAGTCGTCTTCCAATTCGGCAAATTCGGCATCCCTCGTGTTCACCCCGATTACTCGCTTATCTCGTTGCTGAACGTCCTCTTGGGGGGCCGCTTTACTTCTCGGCTCAACACGAAGCTCCGCATTGAAGAAGGTTTAACCTACGGAGTCAGCTCCGGCTTCCTCGATATCCGGGACACCGGAATCTTCCGCGTCGAGAGCTTCTCCGCCAACGAGACGGCAGAGCGAGCGATAGACCTGGCCATGGAAGAATGCCAACGCTTCCACAGTGATGGCATCTCCCAAGATGAACTCGACAGCGCGAGAGCCTACCTGCGAGGTCAATTCCCGACAGACGTTGAGACCCCGGAACAACTCGCTGAATGGTTGTTGTTCTTTGAGATGAGAGGCTTAGAAAGCACATACATCCGAGAGAACTTCGCGAAGATTGAAGCGCTCACCCTCGACCACGCCAACCTGCTGATTCGCAAACACTTCGCCCTCGACACCCTCCAGTTCGTCCTGATTGGACAAAGCAGCGTCCTTGAGTTCGCGGACAAATACGGCCCTTGCAAGCGAGTCTCCCTCAAAGATTCCTGCTTCACTCCGTACAACTCCGACTCCGAATGATCCTGGCTCTGGACATTGGAGCGTCTTCCTTCAAGTGGACGCTCCAAGACCCCACCAAGACCAGCCAAACGCAATTCTTCAGCCAAGACTTCCACGGTCCTCGGCCAAGCCCTAAGGCCCTCTTTCAAGATATTCGTGAAGCAGTCTCTGGCGCTCCTTTCGAGGACCTACGGATTTGTGTCCCTGGCCCGGTCAGAGACGGCGTCCTCCGACGATCCTTGAACCTCGGCTGGTACGACGTCTCCCTCTCACAATGGACTCAGGACATCTTTCACCGAGAGCCGACGGTCGTTATGAGTGATGTCGAAGCGACTCTCGCCTGTGCCCAGGAAGAACTCGGACAAGCAGAAAACGTCCTGGCCTTAGTCCTTGGAACAGGTCTCGGGGTCGGCGCGCTGATAGATGGGCAAAGATACGCCGGAAAAATCCATGGTCATATCTCAAGCCCCGCGGGAAAGGCTTGTGGATGTGGTTTGGATGATTGCCTGGAAGGCCGGGTTGGCTGGCGTGGCATGGTCAACGCCGCCAGGGAATTGGGATTGACGGTCAAAAATGGTCGAGAGCTCTCGAAGCAAGCAAAGCTTGGATCGGAGGAGGCTCAGGGTCTTCTTTTGGAAACGGGAGATTTGATCGCCGAGGCTTGTCTTCTGTGGGTTGAAAGACTTCAGACACCGGTGAAAATCTGGCTCGCTGGGGGCCCAAGCGCCGATACCTACCTTCGTATGGGTGTGTCCCGAACGCTTCACCCCATGAAAGTCTGCTTCTCAAGCGAACCTCGCTACGCGGGGCTTCGAGGGCTGCTCAGCCTTTCTTCTTAGGCTTCCTTCTCTTTCTCGATGAACGAGAACCACTCGATGAACTTAGGTCCGATGAAAGGCAGGGGTTTGAACTCAGGTTGTGTGCACTGATAGATACCGAAGACCCCTACGGCGAAGGCGATGAAGAACAAGGCCATGTACAAGAGCCCGGCCAACATATTGAAGATCCAAAAGCCGGTAAATTGGGCAATGATCGAGAGCAAAGTTCCAATGATATTGAAGATGATGAACAGGATGCCGAGTCCAAGACCCTGGCGGGCGTGGAAGCAGTGAAAGTCGTTCTTCTTTTGTACAAAGGCGAGAATCACCCCGACAAACCCGGCGCAGCAACAGGTGGGCAGGTAGCAAAGCATCGCTAAGAGCTTGCCGTCCTCATAATCCTCTATGGAAAATTCTTCGTTGTAGTCAACTTCAGACATAGGTCTTTTCTCCTGTTTGCGATGGCGCGAAAATAGACCACTCTGACGCGACTCGCAAGCCTCAATCTTTATTGCAATGCGGAACTTGCTGTCTTATCAGTTGGTCTCGGTTGGAAAATGAGGTCCCGGCTTCGCTTTTCAAGAAGATCCTTCAATCTAATAAGGGAAATTTGTATCCAAGCCCGTGCGGTTTCACGAAATGGCGAGTCTGAATTGAAGGGAACAGGGCCGAATCTTTGCAAAGCGTCGGCTTCGCCCTTGAGAATTTTGAACTTGTCCGGCGCATTGCGCGCAAAACTTGGATGCGGGATGGCCGCAGACAACGCCTTAGCTCTGGCCTCAGAGCATGCGAGCACTCTGTAAACGACCTTTTAGAGCTTCGAAAGGGTGCTTCTCACTCCGTGAATCGATTGAACAAGAGCCGGCGTGGGGCTATGATAATTTAGATAAGGGACTGAGTCAGTCATTTTGACTTGGGATTCTGACGGAGAATCTACAATGTCGGTTGACGATGAGGACGATGGATTAGAAATGTCTGTTGAAGGCGATGAAGGATTAGGTTGGCTTGGAAGCGACGATGACGAGCTGGGTCAAGTCGAAATAAAGCCAGAGCCTGCCAAAGCAACTCCAAAACCTGGACTCACCGACGATGTCATGGACTGGCTCGCCGGCGGCGAAGAGGGTGGAGAAACATTGCATGCGGAAAATGGGGGAGCCAGCATGCTGTCCCAATCCGTCAACATGTCCATCGAAGACGATGACATGTTTGCCCCTCCTCCTCCGGAAAATGAACCAGAAGAAGGAAGCCTCGGTTTTCTAAGCGATGAGGTGGAATGGGCCGAAGGCTCTACCACGGCCGCTATGACCGTTGACCCAGGTCAAACCCATGTTTTAGATGCCGCGGAAGTTGCCGGCGGCGAAAGCATGTTC
>JARGOJ010000256.1 GCA_029210225.1 Planctomycetota bacterium | reverse complement strand
CTCCCAAGAAAGCGCGGCGGTGCTCGGCTTTTGCAGAGCCAATCGGCCCCTTAGGGAACAAAGCCTCCACTAATTCTATTTCGGCCCAAACTCGGTCTTCACCCTCGACAATCAATTGCAATGAAATCCAAGGGAAGCGATTGTTGCCCTTGAAGCCCTTAAAGCGTGCCTCACAACGAACTATACCTGAGTCGGGAGCAGGACCATAAAAATGAGCCTCCGGAATAGAAACCGGATAGGCCACCATATCCTCGGGAATCTCGGAGCTCCAGAGAGACAGACGATCGTGAGGGATGCCATGGGTTGCCGCGTCGAGTAAACGCTGGTTCAGATTCCCAAAGGGTACCTCCCCAGGAGACGCATCCAATAGACTACTCGACCCAGAGGCTCCTAAATACAGTTCTTTAAGTGCTTGATAGCGAGGACCATGAAAGAGCACCCCCGACTCATAAGGATCGTCCTGAAGAACACCGTCCTCAATTTTGTCCCAGGCTTTTGGCGCTAATTGATTCTCTTCTGAAACAATCACCTCGCCCCGAGCAACCGTTTCAAAGAGCTCGCTCGATTCATCCCAGGCAAAGAGCTCTGTATGAACCTCATTCGCCTTACGAGGCACACCGTGAACTTGCAGCTCCCGAGGGCCTCTCTCGAAGCTAAGCCAACGAGAGACTTGAACATTCTTCAAGCTACGAATCTCACGACCCGGAGCCCGAGTTTTCCCGCCCCCAGCTAATCGATCGACCATAGACATCATGGCGAGCGCTGGGGCTGTCCAAGTTGGACAATGATCCCCGAGCCAGAGGTCCGTAGCTGGATCTAACTTTTCACTGCAATCTGAGACAGTCGGTCCATTCCCAGAAACAACACGCATACCAATATTGGTCGCCTCGTAGATACGAATGCCATCACACCAATAAGATGCATTACCCGTGACCGTAACCGAATCCGCTTCAACCACCTGCTCAGTGATTTCAATTTCGAGAACAACGCGCTTATTCGTCGGAACAACCTGACCTCGGTATTTCCAGGTCATCGGCGCGCCCAATTGAATCGACTCGAATCGCGGATTCTCAATATCCTGACCGAGCTTCTTCTCAAGCATCAACCACTGGAACAACTGCAGCATCGCTTCAATTCCCAAAGACCCCGGCTGGACAGGATCTCCGTAGAAATGACATTTAAAGAACCACTGATCCATTTCAACAGCGATCTCCGCCGCCGCTTTGCCAAGGCCGCCCTCGCCGCCGTTCTCCTGATACTCAAGGATGCTATCGAGGAGCATGAGCATTGGGCCAGGGAGCCTTAAATCGCTGTGGAACAGCTCGGCCGGGCGGGCGCGGAGCCACTTGTGACGGCCGTTCATTTCTTCAATGCGGCTTCGCTCTTCCGGAGTCGCTGGCAATCCAACCTGGGACGCCAAAGCCTCCCCAGGGAAGAAACCAAAGGCCGTCTTCATTTCATAGACCTTGCGAGTCTCAATGAAGCACTCAACTAAGAAGCTCACGATGATCATTGGACCCGCTTGAGAAACATTGGTGCTCTTCACCGTTGTTCTCAGCGTCCCGGAGTCGGGGTAAACTTCCTCAAAGAGCGTCGAAGTTCCATCTAAGTTTCTAAAGAAGACATCGTCTTCAATTCCCAACGCGCATCCGATAAAGGAAGCCATCCAACCGCAAGGCTGGAGCGCCGCTTCGAGCAAGACGCAATAAGGCATCACCCGGCGGCCGTTCTCGGCAAAATACCAAGCATCAGGAGGAATGTCGTATTCCACCTCAATCGTGCCCCCAGCCTTCTTGGTGTGAGGGTCGGCGTTCAATTCGGTAATGCGACTCATGAAGTGATAGGGAGGCCCAGGAAGCCTTGGACAGCGGCGCTCGCTGTCGTACATGCCATACATCGCGCCAAAGGCGTGACTCGGCTGTCCCCAGGCGCAAGCCGCCAAGGAATAGTAATCGAAGGGAATGTCTGGCCCCCGTGCAATCTTCGACTCTGGGCCACGCTCGACAGTATCCATGAGCGCTGGGCGGCTCTCCAAAGGCCACGCTGGCCTGAGCCTTAGCTTCATGCCTTTGCAGTGGAACGCTTTAAGCCCATCAACAGTGCAGAGCAAGTCGGCTTTTAGAACTGGAATGGGCCCGGCAATGAACTCTTCAACAAAGACTTCGTATTCTAAGAGCTTCGCCCCCGGAGTCACCTGACCTCGGCAACGCAATTGATAGGCTTCTTCAGGAACCGGCTCAAAGAGCCATCCGTCCCTATCAAGGGTCACACCCATAGCGGCTAAGTAAAAGGACATCGTCTGCACGCAGCCCTCGAACATCAGCGTCCCCGGCATGCATGGGTCATTCTTGAAGTGACCGTCAAAGAACCACTCGTCAACCGCTAAGTGGTCGACAGCCTTCAAATATCCTCGTCCCCAAGGGCCTCCCTGAGAATTGAATTCAAGCACCTCATCAAAGAGCAACATACGCCCGGAGGAGATCTTGGGGGTCCGCACATGGCAGCGAGACATTTCAAACTCGGAGCCAAAGCACTCGACCACTTTCCCTTCAGAGAAAGCCCGCACTTGATCGGCGGAGAAGGACGCGTCTGTCTTTAATAGCGGCTGGTCAACAACGCCCTCTGGATCGGGCTCAGCGTCTTCTGCAGACCAAAGAATTCCCGCCGAAGCGGCCAATTCTTCATCGGTGAAGAAGCCAGCCTGACCATGGCGAACACTGAGTCGAGAGCGATTTTCAATATTGCAGTCGTAGTGAAAGAAGAAGAGACGAATCGGACCCTGCTGAGCATAGCCATCAATTTTAATGTCATAAACCAGGGTGTCCCCAACCGCTGGAAGTCCTCCCTCGTGGAAGGTCAATTCGCAGCCGAGCAATCGATAAACCCGCTCGCCTTTATTCTCGAAGTCGGCGCCCAACCAAGAGATGAGCAAGAGATCGGCTTGACCCGATTCAATCATGATCCCTGTGGGCATACGACCATAGTGTAGGAACCAGCAATCTGGGCGAACATCGGTCTCGGTCCAAATGCGGCCTTTGCCCATCGAACCAGGGGCGCTTTCAATTCCAGTGACGCGGTCAGCGAGGAGGAGAGGAGGCTCGGGCATTCTTACCTGGCGCCGGAAATCATCCTGACGCTTGAATAAGGGACCTAAGATCTCGGAGATCTTCCCAGAGGCCAAAACCTTCAAACCCTCTCGATCAATCTTAGGCCCGGGCAACACGGCGGGCGTCGCTTCAAGAGGAGCCACGACCTCGACTTGTGCTGGCGCCGGTCTCACTAACGCTTGCGTAGGCGCTTCGGGGCTGGCAGCGGGGGCGGGAGCAACAGGAGCGGACTTCGTCGCTGGCCTCATGGAAGCGGGCGCTGGAGCCGCAGTATAATTCGCCAATGCGGCAGGCGCTTGGGCGCCAGGCAATTGTGATTGCCCCGATCGAATGGCCAGGAGCTGTTGAGTCACTTGGCCTTGCATTGCGAGGAATTGATTATGTGCCGCCGCGAGGGTCTGGTGAAATTGCACCAGGTGGACGCCGATGCCCTGCTTTACAGTGGGAGCCACTTGAGTCCCAGAAGCGGGCAAGCTTGGAACCTGTGTTTGGAAGGCCGGCGGCGCTCCCATAGAGCCATGATGGGCCGGCGCAATCACCGGAGCCACAGGGTTCGAGATCGTCTGAGGAGAGGGACTAGCGGCCGCAGCAGCAGTCTCAAAGACCGAGGGGAGAGTGGGAGCCGGAGCCATCACTTGAATGGAGGATTGATTCTCAGACACAACAGGTAACCTCACGGCTTTGTAATGAGCAGGATATGTTCGAAGAGTGCGGGTGTGGCTGTTCTTATCGAAGTTAGAGCCGAGCAAGTCCGTGTTCACGGGCACCCCGGCCGCCAACAATTGGGCCATCGCATCAATAAATTGATCGACTCCCGCCCCGGGTCTATCAAGGGCCACAGCAAGGTGGGGTCTGTCGCCGAGGATTTGCTGAATCCAGGCGGCGCTGGAACCACGCGGACCATGCTCAACAAAGATGCGAACCCCGTCTTCCCAAGCCGCTTCAACGACCTTTCGGAAGTCAACGCACTTGAGCGCTTGCCCTGTTAAGGCCTCCGCAATGCGATCGGCGCTCGCTTGATAATGGGTGCCGAGAGCGTTCGAGTAAAAGCGAACCCCCTCAACAGCATCCGTTTTTCTGTGATGAAGGTCATACCAAGGCTGCTCCCACGCTTTCATTTCGGGAGAGTGGGCAATAATGTCATGACCAAGAGGAAACGCATAGCGTGCGCCAATTTCGTCAATAACCTTCTTGCAGGAATCAGCCTGGCCCCCAATCACACAGTCTGTATCGGTATTAATCATGGTCAATTGAACAAAGGGGATTTGATCAACAACTCTTTGAACCTCATCAACGGATGCGAGGATGCGCCAACAGGCCCAATTGATTTCAGTGATCTGGGAGTCTTGCCAAGACTTGACCGCGCACTGAAACTCTCCAGCGATCTGCTCTTGATACATTCCAGAATCATAGATCTCCTGGAACATCGCTTCAAAGTCTGTCCACGCCCCCATATCAAACATGGAGTTGGTCTCTCCCGAGGACACTCCCAAGTCCGGCTCGTGGCTTCGCTTGTTAAAGTGTCCGGTCAATTCACTGTGGGCCTGACAGAGGAAAGAACAACCGTGAAGCACCTCAAAAGGCTTGTCCGACAGTTCACTATTTCGCGGGTCAAGCCAGTGAGCGGCTTTCTTCAATGAAGGATATCTCTTTAACAATCGCGGCGCTAAATTGGGAAAGCCAGCAAAGAGCTCTCGACCCATGCCTGCATAGGCCGCGGCAGCTCCGGTAAAGACGTAACCAAGCTCTCCCTCCATGGCCTTTGAGGAATAGTAAACCCCAGGGGCAATAGAGAACTTCGTCGCTCCCGCCTCCAGTGATTTCTTCGCTTGTCCAGCCCGAGCCTGCCACTCTTTAATGTCTTTCGCCGTGATGACCAAGCGGCTTGGCCCAACATCACTCTCTTCTTGCTTCTCAAGTGCTGCCAGTATTTCAGCGCTATTCGAGCCACTATATACAAAGATCTTTCGGCCATTCTCGACAAGCTTCAATTCAGCGTCCGCGCTCTTTGCTGAGCGAACTGTCCATTGACTCTCCTGATCCCCCATCCCCGCGATCGAGACATCAATCGAGCGAGGATCAGCCCCCAGCAAAGGCACCACAGCCGAGCCGGCGTCGTCAATTTGAAACGAACGATAACTCGCGCTCACAGCCGCCGCGAGATTCATAAGCCCATAGCTCGCATGAGAATGCCCAATCCGGGCATCAATATTCGGAAGCTCTTCTCCCGCCTCTTCAACCCCTCGTTGAGAGAGAGTCGAAAGGATCGTGTCGCCGTCTCTTTTTGCGTCACTGACCCTCTTCAAAACAAAGGCCACTCCTCCGTCTGAGGGCAGCGCAAGATTAGGGAAGAGGGCCATCGCCTTTTTGTGAACAAGCTCCGCGCTAAAATCCACAGCCCCTACAATCGCCGCGTCAATCTCTCCTTCCCGCAAGGCTCTCTCAGCAATCTCCAGTGCGCGAAGACCGGAGAGTTCTTCAGAGGCGACCGTGTAGCTGGGTCCCTGGAGGTTCAATTGAGAATTGACCCGGTTCGCCGGAATGTTAGGCATGGTGCCAATCACACCCGCCGCTTCCAAGCCATGAACAAAGGCATCCTGGGCCTCTTGAACAATCGCGTCTGGGAGATCTTTTCCTGAATTGCGCAAGCGATCAGAAACCCTCCACCGCGCTGCGTACCGTGAGATTTCAGGGTCAACACCCATGCCTATGAGAACACTGGAACGCGTCGTCAATTGAGAGAAGCTCGGAACCTTGTCTGCGACTCGCCGCGCTAATTCAAGCATCAGTAACTGTTGGGGCAAACAATGATCCAGGTCATTGGGAGGGAAGCGCAGCCCCTTCCCTTGCATCTTTAACTCTCCGAGCTCCCCGTAAGTCTCGGTCACATCTTTGAAGAGGGAATCCTCGAACTCATTCCAATCCATTCCCTCAGGCTTCGCCCCAGGGAGCCGTGCTTCAATCGCCACGATAGCGACAGAGTCATTGGGGAGCTTCGGTGACATTTCAATGTCACTGACCGAGACCACAGCCTCGGGGTTCCACTCTTCGACGATCACGTGGGCGTTGTTCCCACCAAAGCCAAATGCGCTCAGCGCCGCTCTTCGTGGGCCGTCACAATCCCAGGACTCCGCGCTCCCGAGAACTCGGAACGGGCTATCATTGAATATGTCGAGAGCGTCATCAACATTCAGGCTTGGCGGGCGGGTCTTGTGCTCAAATGAGCCCAAGATCTTTAGCATTCCTGCCAGTCCAGCGACCGTAATGAGATGCCCCATATTCGACTTGAGCGATCCAATGGGCATATTGGAGCACCCAGCAAAGATCTCCGATGAGCTCTCTATTTCAACCTTGTCCCCGACCGGGGTTCCCGTCGCGTGGCACTCCAGCAAAGAGACTGATTCTGGAGCAATCCCCGACTGCTCATAGGCGCTGCGCATGGCGCGAATCTGGCCATCTTTTGACGGTGCAAGAAAACCGCCGCTGCGACCATCGTTTGAGAGACCAATACCGCGAATGACCCCCAAGACATTGTCATTATCGCGCTTGGCATCACTGAGACGCTTGAGGACAATAAAGGCAGCGCCTTCTGCAGGAAGGAGACCATCCGCTTTTTTATCAAAGGGACGAGAGACACCAGCGCGGCTCATCGCGCTCAGCGCGCAAAAGCCAATTTTGATAAAGAGGTCATCGGCGCGATTGACCGCGCCAGCAATCATTAAATCGGAGCGGCGGTCTTGCAGTTGATCGCACGCCAATTTAATGGCGTAGAGTGAAGAAGCGCAGGCCGCGTCGAGAGAATAAGCCGTGCCCGTCAGTCCCAGAGCAGACGCCGCCAAGTGGGCTGGGTAACCAGAGCAGAAGCGATTGACACGGCCTCGTCGAAATGGACGGGGAATTGATTCTCCTGATACCAGCTTTGCTCTGCGAGCTTCGTCAGGCTAGAGCTTGGATAGGACAAGTTGCCGAGGATCAAGCCTGTGTTGGCGCTGTCCGATTCAATCGTCGATCCCAGACCGGCCGACCCAATGGCTTCTCGAACGCCGTGAAGCACCCATTGAAACAACGGATCGAGCCCGAGAACTTGTTCTTCGCTGAGCCCCTTGAATCCCTTCGGATTGAAAACCCGCTCAAAACCCGTGACGTAACCCCCGCGATCGGACCAGGCGTGGTCCTGACGAGGATAATCGGGTGTCGTTAGGACCGAGTCTTTACGAAGCTGCCAATGTTCTTTGGGGGCGGTTCCTGTGAGGTTCTCACCCTGGGCCACCGCTTCCCAGAATCGCTCTGGGTTTAGGGCTCCAGGGAGTATGCAAGAACGCCCGACAATGGCAATCGGTTCAAAAGCCATAATTTCCTCAATTTCTCCCATTGCTTAGGCTAGGAGAAAACACTGTATCTTTGGATTCCGAATTAAGAACGCGCGCCGCTGGTCTCGCTGAGGGCGACGTGCATTTTCAATCCTTGAATTTCTGCGATGACCTGCCCGCTTTGGTCAATGAACCACAGGTCGGAGCGGGTGCCCGCTTTCCCCATAGTTTGACCGCGAAGTAAACAGCGGACTGGGCCTTCAATAAGACCTGAGCGATAAAGCACCAGGCTCTCTAAAGAGGTTGGCAAGGTCGGCCCGTCGAGCTTCTCATAGCCCCAGATCCGCGCCAATTGCAATCCTCCGTCAATCAACGCCGGATCCGTCACCCAATCTTCACCAGGCCATGGGAACGAAAGCGTCCCTTGAAGCAAGGCGCTGGCGCCGTCTTTTCCGAGACCATCAATCTCTTTAATCGCGGCAAAGTCAGGTCCGTGGAAGAGTCGGTCTTGGTAAAGCGCTGTTCCTGAGAGACTCACTGTTTCAAGGCCGGAAATAGCAGGGGCCTTGGGAGCAGACGAATACTCTGTTTTCAGCGAGACCTTCGCAGTGAAGCGAATCTTATTGTCGGGATCAATGAGCCGTGCGGTGCATTGCCCATTGCTATCGAGAGGTTCAATCTCGACGTCGAAGTGCTCAAAGCCATCGTTGAATTGATGCAATTGAATCCCTCGCACCACTTGCAACTTCTCGACTTTAACCACGTTGTAGTCGCTATGGACAGAGCGCGCCGCCCGGGCAAACCACTCTTCCACCAAGACCAAAGGCAACACAGCCACATCGCTGATTTGATGGCTCTTCAAGTGAGGCTGAATCGCTGCTCCAACTAAGGCCGTCATTTTCTTTGAGACTTGGGCCGCAGGGTGGGCCAAGGGCTGATCGAGGGGCGGACCACCGATGACAACGTTGACCACTTCATGGCGACCTTGCTGAATTTCCTTAACGAAGAGCTCGGCGCCCTCTTTCAATGGAATCAACGGAACGCCCATTTGCTCAAAGCGGGCCTTCAAGGCAGCGGAGACCATTCCGCTCTCCCAGGGTCCCCAAGCCATGGACTTCACTTTACACTGAGCGCCTCGCGTCTTTGACTCATAGTCTGCCACGCGATTGAGTATCTCATTGGACAGGGCATAGTCGGATTGGCCAATGTTTCCAGAGCGCGCTGCCACAGAGGAGAAGAAGACCATCATTGTGAGAGGATCGTTGGCGCTCGCTTCAAGCAGCGTTCTCAATCCGCGAACCTTGGTATTAAAGACACGGTCAAACTGGTCCATAGTCTTCTGCGAGAGCATTTTATCGGCGAGGACACCGGCTCCATGAACAATGCCGGTAATGGCTCCAAAGCGAGCTCTGACATCTTCAAAGACGCCATTGACCGATTCGACATTGGTCACATCGCAGGAGAAATAGGCGGCTTTGGATCCGGCGCTTTCTAATTCACTGAGGGTCTGGCGGATTTCACGCTGAGAGCTGATCCGTGAAGCGCGCTTGCCTAACTCCGCTGGGCTGATCTTCTCTCCCTTACTTCGAGAGTCCATCAAGAGCGCTTTTTTCAACCCAGCTTCGTCAATCCCATGACAGCAGCTTGGCTCGTCTTCTAAGGCTGTGCGTCCAAGCAATGCGAAGCTGGCTTTGGAATTTCGCGCTAGGGCCTTTGTAGCCGCCGCTGTCACTCCTCGCCCGCCCCCAGAGACGATGATCACAGAATCACTGTTGACCGCAGGCTGGCCGCCTCCCGCATCGACCGGTGAGCAATGAATCTTTGTTCGCCGGCCATTTTGACTCAGGGCCACTTCACGGTCGACGCCGCCGGAGAGGATCTCAGTCGCCAAAGAGGCTGCGATCTCTGAGGGGTTCTTATCGGAGCAGTGAATGTCGAGGACCCGAACTGTTGCTGACGGCCATTCTTGAGCGGCGGTCTTTACGAGTCCGGAGAGGCCTCCTGACCACGCCCCTGTTTCAGTAATGAGCGGGCCACCGAATTGACCGCCGGTGTCTTGCGCCATGAAGAAGAAGCCGCCGCGCTCTTCAAATTTCGGAGCAACCGCACAAGTGAATTCGAAGCACTTACGATTGACGTTCAGAGCCTCGTCGACAGATTGACTGTGACTGAGTCCTTCAAGGATGATGACGCACTCGGCGTCGCTCGGGAGGTCTTTGGTCAGCTCGGCTTTCAATCCCTTTTTATTGAGGACAGAAACGAGTTCCGCCCCAATACCACGCCCTTCGTCGGTCACCCAGAGGGTTTTTCCGTGGAAGAGATTGGCTGGGGCGAAAGAAGAAGCTGGACTATCGACTGTTTCTAGTGTGTATCTACGAACTCGAGGGGCTGAGCTTTTTTTTTTTTCGTCGGCTGTTTGAGCCGAGCCGCCTGAACTTGCTTGAGCCATGAATTCGACGATCGAGCCGAGGGTTCTAAGACTCGCCATTTCGGCGGGGTCAACTTCGGGAAGATTAGGAACCTTCTCTTGCATGGCGCTGAGGATCTC
>JARGOJ010000255.1 GCA_029210225.1 Planctomycetota bacterium | reverse complement strand
AGGCGCTAGCGGCGCTTCCGAGAGGTCTTTATGTGCCGCCAAAGATTCAATTACCAATTATGCAGGCGACCATCAAGAAAGAGTTGAAAGACACAAACTTGGAGATTGAGAAGACCACCGGCGAGCGCGATAAAGAAGAGCAAGAGCGCAAGAAGATTAACCTTGAGATTGAAAAGGTGAAATCTGAGACCGAGTATGAGGTCAGTAACATTAAGTCGGAGAGCTCAAAATTGGTCAACGGTTTTGAAGCTCAAAGCGAGCAACTGATCGCGTCGATTAGCTTGAAGATCGCAAAGATCAACGCCGAGACGCGCTTGATCAAATCGGAGGGCGAGGCCACTATTCTGACTTATCAGGGTAATAAAAAGGCTGAGCTTATTCGTATGCGAGCCGCAGCACTCGGTGGTATGGACGCTCTGGTCATGCTGAACTTCGTCGAATCGCTCCCTGCGAAGATTCCATTTAAGGTGCTTCATGCCGGAGAAGGAACTCTCTGGACCGATCTGAAGAATCTCTCCCGGGAGCAGGGCGCGCTTCTGGATCGGATGAAGAAGAAGAGATAGAGAATTTGCGTTTTTGACGCTAAAAATAGCAGTTTGAACTCTACGGGGCGGTCTTCTTTTGTTGGAATGACCGCCCCGAATCCTTTTAAATGCCATCGAGGACCATTGTGCTGACAGCCCTGCCCCGCTATGCCTTTCTTACCTTGAGTCTCTTTGCTCTCGCCTGCACGAACGCGAGGGCTCAAGACAAAGTGCTCCCCCCTAAGAAACAGAGCGCGGACGTGAAGGCTGCGCGAAGCGATCGCAACATTTACGCGGGAATCGGAATGGGAGGCCCCGCGAGTAGCCATCCGGCTATGAACGTTCACTGCAATGCTCTGGTCAACGAGAGCAGTCCCTACCTTCTTCAACATGCTTGGAACCCCGTCAATTGGCGCCCTTGGAGCGAGGCTGCCTTTGACCAGGCCAAGAAAGAGAACAAGCCCATTTTCCTCTCCGTCGGTTATTCCACCTGTCATTGGTGTCATGTGATGGAGAAGGAGTCGTTCGAGAGCGAGGAAACGGCGGCGATTCTCAATGAGAATTTCATTTGTATTAAGTTAGATCGGGAAGAGCGACCAGACCTCGACGAGTTCTATATGGCGGCGGTTGTTGAATTCAATAATGGTCATGGTGGATGGCCGATGTCCTTGTTCTTAACGGCGGACAAAAAGGCCTTCATTGGGGCGACCTATTTTCGTCCTGGGCACTTTCGCAATGTGCTGAAGAAGATACTTGGGTATTGGAAGAATGACAGGAAAGCGTTGACTGATCAGGCGGAACAAGTCACGAAGAGTATCCGGGAGAGCAAATCAGTCATTGGCAAAGAAGGCAAGCTCGACTTGAAGCTTTGTGACGCAACGATTGACCGGTCTTGGGGCTTCTTTGACAAAGAGCATGGTGGCTTTGGTCAGCGCGGTCCAAAGTTTCCACGAGGAATGACGGCGCTGTTCATGCTGAGAAACTATCAGCGGACCAAGTCGGAAAAAGCGCTGACAATGGTCAAGAAGACCCTCACAGAGATGTATGAGGGAGGAATGTACGATCAGGTGGGGGGAGGCTTTCACCGCTATTCTGTCGACCGGGTCTGGCTCGTTCCTCACTTCGAGAAAATGCTCTATGACAATGGAATATTGGCCAGAGTCTACGCTGAAGGTTACCGGGTGACTGGTGACAAAGAATATAAACGAATCGCCATTGAGATCGCCGAGTATTTCATGCGGGACATGGTGCTGGAGCATGGCGGCATCGCCTCCGCCGAAGATGCAGACAGCGCTGGGGAAGAAGGCCTCTTCTATCTTTGGACCCCGGAAGAAATTAAAACTGTCCTCACTGCTGAGGAAGCAAAATTTGTGACGGCTCATTACGGAATGACGGTGAAGGGCAATTTCTCTGATTCTCCTGGGCATACAATTCTCAATATTGTGAAGTCCTTGCCAGAGGTCGCAAAGAGTCAGAAGATGACTGAGGCGCAAGCTCAAACACTGCGAGAGAGCGCAAAGGCTAAGCTGCTGGCCTATCGCGCCAAGAGAATCCGTCCGCTTCGGGACGACAAAATAATCACCGCGTGGAGCGGACTAGGTATTTCTGGAATTGCGAATGTCGCACGGTTGACCGGCAATCCCAAGATACTAAAGACGGCTCAAGACGCTGCCGCCTTTGTGCTAAAGAAGCTGCGCCGAAAAGACGGCCGATTATTGCGCCGTTACCGCAGTGAACAAGCTGGATTTCTGGGAATCCTCGACGACTATGCCTATTTAACGGATGGCCTCTTAGAGCTTTACATGGCCGATGGTCAGGCTCGTTGGTTAAAGGCGGCGTTGAAGCTCGAGTCTGAAACGCGACGATTGTTCTGGGACAAGAAGAACGGCGGTTTCTACAAGACAGCGAGTGATGTCACAGACCTAGTCGCACGCTCAAGAGACGTCAGTGACGGCGCTCGCCCTGCGGGAGCATCCATTGCCGCGATGAACATGATTCGCATTGCGGAATTAAAGCGCGACGACGAGCTAAGACAAATGGCCAGAAAGGTGGTCGCGCTGGAGATTAAGAACGCCGAGCAATCGCCTTTAGCTTATGTGTCATTGCTCTCTGTTTTAGAACAGTATCAGGCTGCGCCTCAGGAGATCTTAGTCGTCGGTCCTGAGAACAAAGAAACTCGGGCCATGCTCGCTGAGATTAACAGGACCTACTTACCAAATACTGTCGTTGTTTCATTAATCGGCAAGAACGCCGAAGCCATTCGCGGGCTCTTGCCAAAAATGACCAAAGATCGCATTTCTACTGACGGCAAAGCCACTGTTTATCTCTGTAAGGAGAGGGTTTGTTTGGCGCCAATGACAACCCTGAAAGAGTTGAAAAAAGCCCTCAAAGAGAAGTGATTGGGCTGGGAGTGACTGAAACAGGCGTAGTGATTAGATTGGACCCGTCGTAATGAGAGTCTCTTGTTTATCAATCGTCCTAGTCATTTGCCTTGGCTTTGTTTCTTCGGCCCATGCCCAAGGCCAGAGCGTCCAAGGGCCCCACTACCGTCTTTACTACGAGGGATCGAGACTTGAGGCGGACGCGACTCTAAAGCTCTTAGAGCGCGCCTATGACGGTTACAAAGCCTTCTTCCAAAAGGCGCCGACATTGAAAGAAGGACAGCGCCTTCGAGTTTGCTTTTACAAAGATCGGGCTGCCTGGGAAGCGGGAATCGCCGCCGATGGAACCAAGGCCCCAGCGGCTGGGGGTTACTATTGGCCGCCCTCTAAGACGGCCTATTTATTCAAGCAACCAACACTGGCTTACACGCGAAAGCTCATCTTGCACGAGGCCGCGCATCAGTTTCACTATTTAAGCCGAACCAACAATAAGAACCCAAAGGCGAACTGGTACATTGAGGGCGTCGCAGAGCACCTCGCGGAGCACTATTGGGATGGGAAGACCCTTGTATTAGGAGTTCCAGCGCTGTCTTTGAAAGACTACCCGAAACTAGCTCTCGATTCACTCAAAGCTGGCAAGATCACTCTTAAGTCCATGATTAAAGGGCAAGACAATCGTGCCTTGGGAGCGCTTTTCATACGGTATTTATGCACAGAGAAAAAGCTAGCCAAGGCTTACAAAAAACTCGCCGTCGCCCTGGATGCGGGCGCCGAAAGTGAAGCCGCCTGCGCCAAATACCTCGGCAAGATCGACGACTTAGAGAAGCGCTTTCTGAAGTGGTTAGAAGACGCTCAGCAAGACTGGACCTATGTTTACAACGAGTGGGAGCAGCTCGCCAAAGATCGCTTCTACGGCCACGCGGGAGTCGTCTCATTTTGTCGCCTGACCAAGCCCGCTAAGAAGCTGGAAGCCAAGCTCGAAGCGCCCGTCGGCGGCCGCTGGCAAGCAGGGCTGCTACTCGCCTATTCTGGATCGGGCGGCGAATACACCGTGGCCTTGATGAATCACAAGGGGCTCCTCCTAGTCAATCAACGCAAAGATGGTAAGTGGACGCGAATTGGCGAGAAGCAATTTCAAAAGCCTCGCCCAGGGGACAAGATCGCCATGTCTGTCAGTCGCAAAGGATCGAAAGTTCAATTGACCGTTCAGGGCAAGAAAGTCGGGTCCTTCAAGTTAGCAGGCCCTTACTTCGGCCTGGTCTTAGACAGCAGCAAACCAAGGTTCTCATGTGTTCGCTGGAGATGACTCCATTGTCCAGTCGATCACTTCTTTTCCATTTCTCGGAGACAGCGAGCCTTCTCTTTTTGAATGCGAGCATAGATCTGGTGGGTTGAGCTGGCTCGCTTCAAGTATTCGTCAAAGTCCTCGGTGGCCTTTTTGTAGTTGCTGTATTCGGCGTGGAGCATGCCACGATAGCCGTACCAAACGTAGACATCTTCGGATTTTAGTTGTATCGCACGGTCGTAGTCGGCGAAGGCTTTTTTAGGCTGCTTACGACGTCTGAGGAGAAAGGCCCTTCGCCCATAGGCGTCGGAGAGCTTGGGTTGGAGACGAATCGCAATGTCGAGGTCGGAGAGGACCTCATCCCACAGCCTCTCTTTATAATCGATGCCCTTCGTACGAAGACGGATCCAACGAACTTTGGAACGCTGAAAATAGACAGTGCCATTTTTGGGTTGCAGCACGAGGGCAGAATCTATATCTCTCAGAGCGTTGTCGTAGTCCCGCAGCAAGCGGCGGATCGTGCCGCGATTACAGAGGGCGCGCCAATGCCCGCTATCAAGAATGACACACTTCGTATAAGCCCTGAGGGCACCTTCTTTATCGTCGTTCTGTTGGAGCAGTCGGCCGTACCAGTAATGATTGTCAGCCACTCCAGGAGCAAGACGAACCGCGGTTCGAAAATCGCCCTCAGCACCAATAAGGTCAATACCTGTCCCGGTCAGACGGAGTTCTCCTCGGACGCGATAGGGGTAGTAACAATTGCGATCGATTTTGAGCGCGGCTACACAGTCTAGAAGCGCTCCCTTCTGATCATTTTGGAGGAGTTTGAGATGGGCGCGTAGGCCAAGCGCCATGGCGTTCCCTTTGTCAAGGGCCAAGGCCTTCTTTAGATCACTCAGAGCACCAACGTTGTCGCCCTGGATAAGACGAACATGCGCACGTAACACCAGCGCATCCGGATCATTCTTTGAGTTTTTCAGAACACAATCTATATCACCGAGCGCTTTATTATAGTTTTGTACTCGCCGATAAAGTTCAGCGCGAGCACAGAGTGCAGTATTCGCAATGCCCACATCTTTTTTGAGGCGTTTTTCAATCGAGGCTTTACCGAAGTACCGAATCGCCAAGTCCGGACGTCCTTCCAACTCAGAGAGTCGCGCCTTGGAAAGCAGGCCCAGCCAACTATTTCGATCGCAAAGATAGGCTTTGTTGTAACTGGCCCTGCGTTCTGGATAAGTCACGTTCAATTGACTTTGAATTTCAGCCACAAAGAATCGAGCGCGCTGATTTCCACCATCAATTTTTTGAGCTTTCAGGAATTGCGACTTCGCCAGTGCCAGGTGCTTAGTAGACTCAGGCTGCGCTCCCGCACGGCGCTTTTCAGTGCTTAGCTGCAAGTGAACTTCGCCACAAAGAACATGGACCTCCGGAGAACCCGTCTTCTCTGCAAGAAGATTCTTGCAGAGCGCGAGGGCTTTAGAATTGTCCTTTTCTTTTCGGATTGCTTGGAGCAATTTCATGAGTGCTGCGTGGGCTCTTTGCTTTGCAACATGCTCTTGAAGCGCCGCCCGCTGCCGGATATATGCTTCGTTCGTCGGATCGAGGACTAGCAGCTCGGTCACATGCTTCAACGCTTCTTCTAACTTTGATTCAGCGAGGGCCAAATCGAGCAAGTTACTGAGCCTGGTTTTCTCAACGATCCTCGATTCAATGCCCTTCAGTGCTTCCGCCACCTTCAGCGCGACTAAAACCTTCACTGCCTCCGCAGCCTTTTTCGCCTCGGCGACCCGCTTTGCTTCCAGAACCTTCAGCGCCTCCGCGACCCTCAACCCGGCCGCAGCATTCGCTGCTTCTCTGGCTTTCATCGCTGCCAGGACCTGCTTCGCTTCCATAACCTTCATGGCTTCCGCAACTCGCACCGCGACGGCATCCTTCATTGCCTCCGCAGCCTGTTTTGCTTCCACAGCCTTCATGGCTTCTGCAACCTTCGCTGCTACAGCGGCCTCCATAGCCTTATCCGTCCGCTTTGGCTTTTCACAAGCTAGCGCTCCCATGCAAGTCGCTACTAGGATGAGGATGGTAGGCATTCTTCGACGAGTGTGAACCACAGCGGACTCCGGACTTTCAGATATCAAGATCACCCTGTTTTAGCCTATTGATTGAGAACTCGCCAATCAATTGTCGACTCCGAGGGTTCCAAAGCCGCCTCAGTATTCTTGGCAAGAAGGTCATTTTTTCAGCAAGAGACTATTGCGAACTAATCATCTAAGGCCTCCGATTAAAATGAGCAATCAAGAGGTCAATCACTTCCTTTTCAATTCCCGACGAATCCGAGCGCGCTCTTTTTGAACAGTCGAATAAATCTGATGGGTTGAAGTCGCCGTTTTCAAGTATTCATTGAAGTCTTCCAGCGCCACTTGAAATTGCCTGTTTTCGGCGTAGAGCAAGCCCCGATAGCCATGCCAGATATAGACGTCGGCGGGCTTAAAATCAATGGCACGGTTGTAGTCGGTCAGAGCTTCTTTAAACTTCTTCCTGCGTCTGAAAATAAACGCTCTCTGGCCATAGGCTTCCGCTAGGTTGGGTTGTAAACGAATCGCTGAGTTGAGGTCCGTCAGGACTGCATTCCACTGACCATCCTTGTAGTCAATGCTCTCCTTTCGGAAGCCAACCGAACGAATTTTGGAGCGTTGAAGATAGATCTGAGCGTTCTTGGGTTGGAGCCTGAGCGCTCTGCCCACGTCCCGGAACGCCTTCGAATAATCATCGAGCAATTGGTAAATCGTGGCTCGATTGCAGTATGCTCGCCAATGATTCGCATCGAGGCCAAGGCACTTGCTGTATGCGCTCAGGGCGCCTTTCTTATCGTTATTCTCTTGGAGAACTCGACCATACCGGTAATGATTGGCGGCAATTCGAGGCCCATATTCGGCGGCCGTCTGAAAATCCTTGGCTGCGCCCGCTCGATCCGCCTGCGCCATGCGAAGCTCCCCTCTCACGCGAAAAGGGTAATAACAGCGAGGATCTATCTTCAAAGCCTCTTCGCAGTCTTTTAAGGCTCCGTCACGATCTCCTTTCAGCATCTTAAGGTGACCCCGAAGCGCAAGTAAGAAGGCGTTTCTCTTATCAAATTGCGAAGCCTTTTCAATATCCCCAAGCGCTTTATCGTAGTCGCTTTGATTCAATCGAACATGAGCGCGGAGAACCAGGGCGTCAGGATCATTTTTCGCTAGCTGCAAGACATTCTCAATACTTGCGAGCGCGCTCCGATAATCCCTTTTTCGTCGATAAAGCTCTGCCCTCATAAGGTAGCACTCTTTGGTAAGCGCAGCCTGCATCACTGAATTTCCTAAGCGCCTCAAACTATTGAGCGCACCGGCAAACGCTGAAAGAGCCTTATCCACACGCCCCTCAATCTCTCGCATTTTCGCATTTGCGAGGCTGTGATAAGCCCGTCTCGTTTTCCCCACCCCAATGACTCGCTGATAGTGCTTTGCCTGGTCCTCAGTCGTCGCGCCCTTCAATCTATGAAGCTCCGCACGATAGTACAAAGCCGCATCATTGGAATTGTCCAATGATGCGGCTTCAGTAAAATGAACATGAGCTATGGCAAAGCGTTGCTTTGCTCCGGCAACATCTCCCAGACGACGTTTGCCCTCAGACAATCTCCATTGGATCTCCCCGCACGCCAAATGTGCTGCCGAGGTTCCGTTCAATATTAACGCCTTCTCTGCAAACTGGAGCGCCTCATTGAGATCGACTGGGCCGCGGGACCTCATGAGCTTCGCTGCTCGGTCTAGCGCGTTCTGATAATCGACATTCTTGGCATGCTTTTTCATCAGAGCACGAAACTCTTCGTTTTTCGGCTCAAGATTCACCAACTCAATCGAAGCCTTCAACGACTGCTCGTGTTTCGTCGGTCCCCTGGTGGTTGCGATATACCACTTCAACTTCTCAATTCTGCGTTTCTTCGCGAGTGCGAGCTTCTCCTCCCTTGAAAGAGTTTTCTTGGCGTCATTCTTAGTCGTCGGCGTTGGGGTGCTCTTCCCGCCCGCCTTCTCTTTGCACGCAGTGAGCTGTATGGGTAAAACAAAAATGAACGCGAGAGCGAACAATCGCTGGAAGGATCGAACCACGTGAAAAACTCCAGTCATTAATTGAATCAGACAGTTCTGTTTTAACCAAAACTCAAAGAAACCACCAAGCATTTGTTTAACACGACGGCTTTATGCCTGATTCAATCACTTTTTGTCCAATTCACGACGGATCCGTAAGCGCTCTCTTTTAACGATCAAATAAATCTGATGCGTCGAAGCGGCACGCTCTAAGTATTGACTAAAATCTTCCATTGCCTCCTTGAGTTTACCGAATTCGGCGTAGAGCAAGCCCCGATAGCCATGCCAGATATAAACGTCGCCTAGCTCAACCTTGATAGCGCGATCATAGTCGGCGAGGGATTCCTTGAACATCTTCCGGCGGCGGTGGATAAAGCCTCGGCGACCATAAGCGTCGGCCAAAATTGGTTGGAAACGGATGGCCTCATTCAAATCGGACAGCACTTCATTCCACTGGGCGTCTCTGTAGTCAATCCCACCCTTGCGGAGAGCCACCCAACGAATCTTTGAACGCTGGAGATAGCCGGGACCATATTTTGGCCGAAGAGCAACCACCTCGCTCACATCCTTCAGAGCTTTGTCATAGTCGTGGAGGACGCGGAAGATTGTGGCGCGATGGAGAAGCGCCTCCCAGTGTTTCTTATCCAGGTCGAGACAACAGTTGTAGGCGCGGAGGGCCCCTTTCCTATCGGTATTCACTTCGAGAAGTCGACCGTACCAGTAATGGTTGTCAGCAATACGCGGAGCCAATTGCACGGCCATTCTGAAGTCTCCCTCAGCACCAACGCGATCTCTCCTTCTTGTTAAGCGGATTTCACCTCTAACCCGGTAAGGATAATAACAGTTGCGATCAATCTTTTGAGCCGTCTTACAGTCCGCCAGTGCTGCCTCGAGTTCACCTTTCCGCAACTTCGTATGAGCGAGCAGGCCGAGAGCCAGAGCATTCCCCTTATCCAAAGCAAGCGCCTGCTTGAGATCATTTACAGCCGCAGCGTCGTCACTTTCGTCTAAGCGAACGTGAGCACGAAGGACGAGGGCATCCGGGTCATTTTTGAGCCTATCGAGGACGCAATCGATATCAGCGAGTGCCTTATTGTAGTCACGCTTGCGGCGGTACAACTCGGCGCGAGGGAGGAGGGCCGCTTTATGGCCAGGGTGTTTGAGTAAAGTTCCAGTGTAACTGTTAATCGCCAAATCGGCGCGACCTTCAATCTCTCGAAGTCGACCATTGGCGAGCTTTCCTATCCAAGTATTCTTATCGCACATAAACGCACGGTTGTAATTCCCCTTGATCTCAAGTGTCGGCGCATTCAATTGACTCTGAATCTCAGCGAGGTAAAAGTATCCTCTTTGATGGGAGCCATTTATTTTCAACCCCTCGTCGAGCTTACTCTTGCCCAGAAAGAGCAAGCGCTTACACTCGTCTCCTTTGCCTGCACGACGGCGGAGCAGGGCCAGCTTCAAATGAGTTTCACCGAGGGCGACGTAGGCATCGGCGTAGTCAGGATCAATTTTGACGCTTTTCTCGCACAAGTCCTGAGCTCTAGCGAGGTCGCTCTCTTTACGGGCTTGATCGATCCACGCCCTGCTATCGCGGCGACTATTCCGCGCCTTTATCTTTGCTTCGAGGCGCTTCAACTCTCTTTTTAACTCCGGGCTTTCCCCGTGCTTTTCGACTCTCGCCTTGAG
>JARGOJ010000254.1 GCA_029210225.1 Planctomycetota bacterium | reverse complement strand
CGAACTCCGATCGTTGCCCCTTGTTGTTGGCGGAGCAGTGCTTTCTATGGCTCAGCTCGGACCAGGATCTTTCTCCGAAAGCGAAGCCCTGTTATGGACCATTCCTGTCACCCTGATCTTTGCTTTCAGCCTCACCCTCGAAGGCATGCGCCTTGGTAAAAGTGAGGGAGAAGAGACCATCGGCGGCTTCTTCCTAAGCCTAGCCATCCCCACTTTCCCTTTCCTCCTGCTCATAGGCCGAGGAATGATGGGATCGTTTCAAACCGGCCAGATCGCCCTCGCCATCTTCTTCGCCGGATTTGGCCTGATTCAATGCGGCCTCGCCTTCACCCGACGCTTCCCCGAAGATCGTCGACAAGTGCTTGGGTCGGGGCTGCTGCTCTTTGGTGAGGTTCTCTCTCTCATCGGATTGTTCTGTGGCTTCGAAAATCCAAACCTCATGTTACTCATGAGCGCCTGTTCGCTGTTCTCATCTTTAGTCGCCTATCGCCACGATCAAAGCGCCCGCTTCCTCGGTTCCGCGTTAATCGCTGGAACCCTCGCCGCGAGCTCCAGCATCGCCCTGATTCAAGATTGGCCGAACCTGTTCCCCCGTCGCGAGCTCTGGGTCCTCTATCACTCGCCCATCGCATGGGCCTACGCCATCGTCGCTATGATGCTCAGCAAACGAAAAGCAGAGCAGGCGACCATCGTTCACATTCTCTCCGCGCTCCTCACCCTGGCCTTCGCCACCCGCCTGGGAGAGCCTGGAAGCTATCTCTGCATTGCATCGTTGATTTATGTAGGCACGGTGCTCATCTCCAGGCAGGAGCACTACAGCTTCGCTGCGGCAGCTTTCCTCGGCCTGGGAAGCATCAGCCTGACCTATGAGAATGGTTATAAAGAGCTTGAGCAGCTCGCGCTCGCCGGCGCGGTGATCGCCCTCGCTCTCCGATTGATCGTCGGACCCGCCCGTCACTTCGCCGCGACCAAGGCTTTCTCATTGGGCTTCACCGCCTTCTCAGCAATCTTTGGAATCTGGGCCTTCGCAGGAAGCCCTCTTCAAGGACCAGCCTCAACGCTTTGCCTGACGGCGTCCTTGCTCAGTCTCAGCTCCCTCGTCGGGCTCTTTCAAAAACGCAATGCCTTCGACGCCATGTTCATCACCGCTAGCCTTGTTTTGCTCTCGGTCTCGATTCCTGCCTTCCACGACAACGCAATCAAGTCGCTGCTCCATCCCCACGCAGGGCTCACCATGGTCATCACCACCGCTGCTCTGAGTCTTCTCGCCTGTGGTCTCGCCTTCTGGAAAGCCGACTGGAAGAAAACTGTGACTCTGCCAATGGGCATTGTCTCCACGCTCATTGCGGTCCTCGCGGTGTTCTTGCAGCTCGTCCTCGATATGCACTTTGCACATGATGTGGAAAGTCTCAACTATGCCGGCGCGGCTGCCTCTCTCTCAGGCTTGACCATGCTCGCGCTCTCCGTCCAATGCCGCTCAAGAATACTCAGCTTCCTGGCGGGCCTCCACGTCCTCGGAGCCTTCGCCCTTGTGACAAGCGTCCTTGACCTCCACGATGAAGCTTCTTTCCCAATCTACACCCTCGCCCTCGCCTTCTTCTTCGCTGAAGCTCCGAGGCTGCTTGCTATGCTCAGAGCCCCGGAAGACGAGCTCGAACCCCACCGCGTGATGTGGCCCCTATTGGCCTTCTTAGCCACCCTGCCCATCGACGTCCTCCTTGTCATGTCTTTTCTCGAACAGCTCCGTGGAGTCGAACTTGAACTCCACAACACCACTATCGCCTTGAGCTTGCTCGGGCTCATAGTCCTTCACTCGCTCCGAGTTCAAGAGGGCAAGCAGTCGTTCTTCGGCGTTTTTGCGTCCGTCCACATCTACCTGACCCTCACTGCTTTGGTCCTGCTCTTACCCTTCGAGGTCAATTCTCGCTTGGCCATCTTGTCGGGGCTCTTACCAAGCGTGGTTCTCGCCCTCAGCTTCCTTCCAAAGACAGAAGAGGACCCAGACAATTGGAAGGCCGTTCTCCAAGGCAGCCTGAGCCATGTCTCAACTGGACTCGGCGCATTATTTCTCCCAATCGCTTTCATAGTCTTTGTCTCTGGTGAAACTCCAGGAGTGATCAATACGGGAGCGGCCATTGGCTGCTTGGCCCTGGGAACCTACTTTAGCCGCCTCACCATCAGCAATTGGAGCGGACTTTTCTACTGCGCTTATGCTTCTTACAGCCTTTGTATGGCGTTCGCCTGTGTCTCTATCACACCGAACAGGGCGGCTGCCCTGGGAGCCGGATTGGCCATCATTGGCGCCCTCGCCCAAGGCCTCGGACTCTGGTTCCGAGAGCGCGCTGAAGAATTCGTTGATGACCTCGCCAAGCACATGGACATTTGCCTTTTGGCCTCGTTGCCTGTGGCAATGCTTCTCACCCTCGTCGGCCCTCTTCACAATCTCACCCCCATCACCCTGCTCTTCATTGGCTTCGCTGGGATCGCTGGGGCGAGGACCGCGCTCATTAGCGTCGGCGCCGTCGCGACAAGCGTGGCTGCTTTCCGGGCCGTCGCATTGTTTTACGACGGCAGCGGGAACAACGCCGAGGAAGTCTTGGGACTGGGATTTGTCTCCGTGACCCTGGCCTACTTTTCATCCCTTGCTTCACGTGCGCTCGCTGGTCGCGGTGAAACGTGGGATTTGAGGGCGAAGATCCTTGGAAATGTCGCTCTGATTCACGCCGGGATGGCGAGCTTGGCTATCTTCTCGATCTCCATGTTCATTCGGCAAGGAGAGGCGGCCCCGCAAGCGGTTGGGTTCCTTGGCGGGATCTTTATGCTTGTGACGCTCTTTGCGTTTTGGATTTACGAAGCCCACAAGCGAGAAAGCGAGGTCCTCGTTTACTTCGCCGAGTTCTGCCTCGCCACCATCTTTCTCTTCGTTCGCGCCTGTAAGCCAGCGCTCTTCCAGACCGGTCTCTTCCGGCGTTTTTGGCCATTGATAGTGATCTTCATCAGTTTTCTATCAGTCTTTTTATCATCGCTCTTGAACCGCTTAGATAAAGACATCTTCGGGCGGGCTACCCGACGAACCGGGCTCTTCCTCCCCATTATCGCCCTACTCGGAAGTCACTTCTTCGTCGAGATCGGAGTGAGCAGCCTGACTTTCTTTGTCGCCGCTGGCCTCTATGCTTGGGTGGGTGCTCAACGCAAGTCGCTGCCTCTTTCTATACTTGCGTCGTGGCTCTTCTGCATCGGCCTCATCGACTTCATTGTCTATGGCAATATTTCCTTCGAATTCTATCCTTACCTCTTCGCCGCCCCTGTGAGCATGACTTTCCTCGCGACGAGCTTTCTGGTTCGAGAGAAGTATCCAAGCGAAGCAAAAATCCTCAAAGACACCGGAGCCCTCATTTTATTCGCCGTCTTGTCTTGGTCGCTCTTCGCCGACGAGCAAGGCCAAGTTCTCGAATCGATACTGCTCGCGATCATGTCTATCCTCGGCTTAATCTTGGGCATCCGATTGAAGGAGCGCTCTCTGATGATTCTGGGGACGCTCTTTGTCCTCTTAGACCTGGTTACAAATATTTACTGGATTGGGAAAGAGCAAGCATGGGTCTGGTGGGTCTCAGTCATGGCTCTTGGAATCGCGGTCATACTCTTATTCTCTTACTTTGAACGACTCCAGGTGCTCTTCGAGAAGCGCGAAGAAGATACGAAAAAGGTCTCTGAGAACAGCGCCCCCAAGGAGAAAACTGATGACTAAACGAATCATCTCACTGATTGCCAGCAGCACTGAGATCCTCTGCGCTCTCGGCTTTGAAGATCAATTAGTCGGACGATCCCACGAGTGTGATTATCCAGAGTCGGTGAAGCAGCTCCCCATTGTCACTGAGCCACGCTTCGAGATTGAAGGAAGCAGCGCCGAAATTGATACGAGGGTTAAAGAGACGCTCAAAGCCTCCCCCGAGGACGCCCTATCCGTCTACAAGGTTCATAAGGATCGCTTGAAGGCTCTGGCCCCCGACCTCATTGTGACGCAATCTCAATGCGCGGTCTGCGCGGTGAGCCTCAGCGAAGTTGAGCGTGCGGTCTGTGAGGTTCTCGATGGGTCCACAGAGATCGTCTCCTGCGAACCCCACTGCCTCGACGATATCTGGACGGATATTCGACGGATCGCTGGAGCGTTAAATGTTTCAGACAAGGCCGAAGCCCTCATTGAAGGACTCAAAGCGAGGCTCGCTAGGATGGGCGAAGAGGCCCAGAAGCTCACGGTAAAGCCAACCGTCGCAACGATAGAGTGGATCGAACCTCTTATGACCGGCGGCAATTGGGTGCCCGAGCTTGTTCGCATTGCGGGGGGCGCAAACCTGTTTGGAGAAGAAGGGAAGCACTCCCCCTGGCTATCTTGGGAGCAATTGCGACAGGCCGACCCGGATAAAATCGTTGTCATGCCCTGTGGCTTTGACATTCCTAAAACTCGGGAAGAAATGGTCTACCTCGAAGAGAACCCACTTTGGACTGAATTGGAGGCTGTTAAGAACAAGCAAGTCTCGCTCGTTGACGGGAACCAGTATTTCAACCGCCCAGGGCCAAGGCTTGTCGAGTCGGGGGAGATCTTCCTGGAGATTCTCCATCCTGAGCATTTTAGCTTCGGACATGAAGGCCAAGGATGGGAGAAGTATTGACTCATTGATCTGGCTACGAGAGTTGGGGCGCCTCCCCGTGATGAATGAGGAAACAACTCAAAACGGTTTCCTTAAGCTTGCTAGAATGCTGTGCAATGATGATCCGATCTCCAAATTTGAATGGGGAAGAAACGAAAGTTTCCGAATAAACAATGGTCTCTGAAATCCACCCCTGCCTCTTCTGCCAGTCTGAGCAAAGCACCGAAGCTTTTCCGACTAAAACTCAGGACGGCGATACTTACACCACACGAACTTGCTCAAGTTGCCAGTGTGTTTATCTCAATCCTTATCCAAGCAACGAACAACTCAATAAAGCCTATGCCTCCGAGTATTATGGCGAGGGCAAGAAGAAGTTCGTCGGCCCTATAGACAGCGTCCTTCAATTCTTTCGCGAGGCTCGCGCCCGCCGCGTCTCCAAGCGAATTTCGCCAGGGGCGAAGACCCTCGATATCGGTTGTGGTCACGGACAATTTGCCGAAAGCATGGCGCGCCGAGGATTTGATGCTCATGGCTCTGAGCGCTCGGAAGAATCCGCCAAGCCGGCCCAAGCGATCGATGGGGTGACTGTCCATGTGGGCGCGCTGAACGCCGAGGGTCTTGGCCCAGAGTCCTTTGATTTAGTCACCCTGTTCCATGTTTTTGAGCACTTGGACAAGCCTCGTCAAACCCTTGAGCTGAGCCGAGATATCCTTAAGCCTGGGGGCTATTTAGTGCTCTCCCTGCCGAACATCGCGAGCTGGCAGGCGCGACTGTTTAAGGGACAGTGGCTGCACCTTGATCCGCCGCGCCACCTCTTTCTCATTCCGCCAAAAGCGTTGATTCATGAGGCCGAGAGCTTTGGATTGAAATGGCAAGAGACGAGCTATTTATCCTTTGAACAGAATGTCTTCGGCTACTTACAAAGCCTTTTGAATCTGTTCTTTCATAGAGATGTGTTCTTTGATGCCCTTAAGGGTCAGCGGCAGAAGATCACAGCCTATTCCTCGTGGCCGTCCATCATTTTCCAAGCGCTCTTACTCTCGATCCTCGCGCCTTTCTTCGTGCTGTTAACCTGCGTCGAGGCGCTGTTTCAGGCTGGAGGCACAATGGAGTTGGTCTTTCAGCGACCACTCAGCTCCGAGGGAACAGCTTCGAGCGGTTCAAGCGCAAGCGATTAAAGCGAAACAAAGTGGCCGTCCAAAGGCAGCCAAAACCATAGATACAGCTTCGTCGGAAATTGATCGACGAGGCGTCATCAAAGTACTTGGTGGGACAGCTGACTTCTCCAATGAGGTAGTTGTGCCAAAGCACCTGCGCGAGCATTTGGTTATCAAAGACGAAATCGTCGGAGTTTGGTTCTAGATCGAGTTTTTCGAGCAGCTCTTTGGAGAAGGCGCGATATCCGGTGTGAAACTCTGAGAGCTTAGACCCCATAAAAATATTGCCATAGAGGGTCAGGCAGCGATTGGCGATGTAGCGCCACCAAGGCATCCCCCCCTTTAGCGCGTGGCCACCAATAATGCGTGAGGCAAGCACACAGTGATAGAGATCGCTAGCGATCAGATTGACCATCGACGGAATGAGCAAGGGCGTATATTGATAGTCTGGGTGGACCATAACAACGATATCGGCGCCTTCTTCTAAGGCGATTCGATAGCAGCTCTTTTGATTCGCGCCGTATCCACTGTTCTTCTCATGAACGTGAACCCGAGTGTTCGGCAAGCTCTTCGCGAGCTTGGCGGTCTCGTCGGAGCTCGCATCATCGACGACAACCACGGTGTCTACCATCCCTTGAGCCATCACTTCGTCGTAGGTCTGCTTAAGAGTCTTCTCTGCGTTGTATGCTGGCATGACAACAACAACTTTTTTGCCCTTGAACATTCGTTTCCTAACTGTGTTTCTATGGAGAGGTAGAGTTTCGACGTCTATGATATCTTTGAATGGATGAATCACGCGCTTTCACATTTTATGGGGGCTCGTAAGAAAAGATAGGTAAAGAAACGAAGTTCATGTCCAAAAGCCCCGACAACTCAGTGGATATCCACGCAGATTTACTCACTGAAATGGACGATCCACGCCCCGAACGGGCAACAATTCTAACGGAAGCCCGGGAGCAGCTCGTTGAGTTGATTGGAGAGTTAAAGCTTGAGACAGCCCGCGGAAGTGTTCCTCGCTTGTTCTTCAACAGCTTGCTACAAGACCTTCATATCATGGAGGAAGCGACACGGAATCTCTCCGCCGAAAGCAGCGACGAGAAGTGGCTCATGCCTTTCCTCGAAGCTCTCCTCGCCAAACTAAGCCTCGGCGCCAAGCTCCATCCAACCCGCGCCGATCGATTTCACAGAGCCGCTGAGCATCTCGGCCACTTACGTGACCGGTCCCGCGACTGGGAGTCGATTTCCATGCTCCTAGAGGGACTCATTCACAACGCAGCGCACCAGGGGCTTCGTCGTGAAGCACGTCAATGGTTACAACAAGCAAACGGCCTCTCGGCCCTCGAAGAATTAAGTGAGTGGTCTAAGGACTCAGGAGGGCCGCCTCTCTTCCTAGCATCGATAGGACGGGTTGTCGAAGCCCTCTCGCTCCATTTGGCGTTGATTGAAGCGGATGGAGATGTTTGGGGAGCTCACGAAGAAGCTATTCAAGTCACCCTAAAAACTCTCGACCAATGGCTAAGATACAGAGGCGTCGAGGCTCAGCGACCTGAAGAAGGTAAGTTGATGTCCCACCGCGAACGGGTCATCTTTCGACGCGTTCCCCTGGCAAACAAGCGCCGAGGAACCATCGATCGAGTCATCTCTCCAGGATACCGATTCGGAAACACAAAGCTCGCGTCCGCCACTGTTTTAGTGAGTCCCGGAACAGGCTCAAAGGTCCTAGAGCAATGCAACGAAATCCTCGATAACTTGCCTCCCGATGTACGAATGAAAGTTGAAGGGAGCATCGAGGTCCTTAAGCAGAATTTGTGGGGGCTCCTAAGCGATCCTGACTCACTCTTTGAGCAAATCGTGGAGGCTGCGCTAGATCTCATTGAAGCGCTTCGAGTCATTGATCAGCATCGCCACGAAAAAACGCTGATACGGGCCATTCAAGAAGACTTCGACGGCACTGAAATGAAACTGATCGCGCCCTCTCCTGGTCAGCGTATTTTCCCAGCGGCGCCCCTCACGACCCAACCAGTCTTTTCCCCAGAGATCCCGTCTGGTCATGTCGCGGAGTTACTCACATTCGGCGTTTCTTTGGAAGGCCGGGTCCTCCGAGAAGCCCGGGTCCTCAGCAGCCAAGGCCCTCCCCCCGCTAGCATTCTCGATAGCCTGCTAGAGACGCTCCGCACTCAATTTGAAGAGTGTGATGATGTCATTGGCCAACTCGTCGCGGGGCGTCTCAACGCTCCCTCAGATCGCTCGAAGAAGCTCGCCATTGAATTGATTCGGTTCGCGCTCCACGGTCCTGAGGAGTTCGTCGATGCATGCCTGGAAACAATCCTAGATGCCTTGCTTGAACTTGAGTTACCAGCCCTCGAAGAGCTCGAAGGTTGGTCGCGAATGGCCGCCTTGCTCGACGATCAACAAACGGCCATACTAGAAGAAGACAGCGCCCGTCCTATCGTTCGTTGCCTCTTACAACCCTACTTAAAGGCCCTGAGCCAGCCTTCACCAAACCTCTATGCCCTGCATTTCAATCGTTTGAGCGCTGGCCTTCAAGTCGGCCTCGGTCCCGTTGAAGCGTCCCTGCGCCAAGCCGTACTGAGTTGGACTTGGAGTGAACTGCGTTTTCTGCCAGGGGAAGCGGGACAAGAGCAATCTGCAGAAGCCAAGCGCTTCCTCAGCAAGTTAAGCCGCGTCTTAAGCGCGCTCTGGAGCGGCGCAGACCGAGTAACAATGCTTAAGAGAGCGCTCTCAACACTTCAATCCGTCGGCCTGGTTGTCTCTCCGGGATTTGACAAGAGCCTGATCCCCTGTGAGTCCCCCGAGACTCTGTTCGCCCGCTTTGACGCCCGATACCACGAAGAGGTTCCTCGGGGCACTTTGATCGGTCAAGTCTATCCGTCAGTCTCTTTCGGGATCTTGTGCGAGCCTGGTTTCGCCCGTGTCTCCCTTGGCCCCAAACCTCGATTGTTAAAGTGGTTAAAGAGCAAAGAAGGGCAACACTCTATCTTAGCTTGGTCATGCAGGCGCCTCACTGCAGACATCTCCAACCTCGACAGGCAACGCCTCATTCAACAAATTAAGGGCGATCTCAGCGCCGATAAAATTTGGAAAGATGCTTTGAATGGGCTTTTGGGAGGAGTCTTAAAAGACAGCGGTTGGATCGGCCAGGGGCATTCAGGGCCAATTCAGAGCTTAAATCAGATTCTTATTGAGGACTATCAACTCGACCTTATTCAATCCCTCGATTCAGTGGATAACAACAACTGAGTAAGCTTGCCGGACATGCAATCGCGATTTCTCGCTGGAACGACGAGATTCACAGTCCTTTAGTCATTCAACGCATTGAGAGCCTTAACAATTCTCCGATGTCGCTTCTCATTGACTGGGTCCTCGATCTTCTGAAAACAATCGGCGAGGCGACTATAAGCAGACACATTGAAGACATTGACTTTGAGGCTGTTCTCTAAATGCTTGATCGCCTCTTTATACTCTCCCTTTGAATAACACATCTCTCCTTTTAATTTCAACGCAACGTCGTCCTCAGGGTAATCCTTCAAATAGAGAGAAAGCTCCTCTTCCGCAGCATTGATTCCTTTTGAATAGTGTAACGAGATGACGTAATTCAAACGACTCTCTCTGCCGTTTGGATCGCACTGGAAAACTTTCTTCGCGGCATATATAGCCTCCTTATGCTGGCCCTTCTGCGAATAAAAATCCGCCAATACTGCCCACCCTTCTCTCAGATTAGGATCGACTCGAAGCGCTGACCGAAACAATGTCACAGTGTTTTTCCACTCTAGATTTCTCGAAAAACTAATCGTCGAGAGAATTAGAATGGCCGTCACTATAAGGACATGACGGTAGACACTCTTGCCGCTCTTCTCTGGAATCCAATTGACAACCAAAATGATCAGGCCTGGACAAGACCAATACATATAGCGCTCAGCATAGCTGTGTACTCCGACTTGAATCAACCCGATCACCGGCACCAAGGTCCCTAAAAACCAAAGCCAGCCGACGAGCGAGCCTCCCGAAGACTTCGCATGCTTCACTGAAAGATAGGTTCCCCCAGAAATAGCCAGGAAGCTCATTGTTGCCCAGAGAGCCGGGAGGTTTAGCGTTGAATACTTGTGTAAGACACTCAAGTTATGGGGTAAGAAAAACAGAACGATGTATTGACCATAATTACTCAAGACATAAACCAACTGCCCAGCCCTAGAAAGCTCACTTTGATCA
>JARGOJ010000253.1:6233-10046 GCA_029210225.1 Planctomycetota bacterium | reverse complement strand
CAACTCAAGCCCAGCGGTCACACAAAAGTCCAAATCACCGGCTTCGCCGGAACCTACCGCTCCTTTAAATTCAAAGCCTTTGATCAGGTCGCGGTCAAAAACGTCAAGCTGACCTTCGGCATCGGTGACCAATTCGACCTCACTTTTAACAAGACCTTTAAGGCCGGCGAAGCGTCCCGAGTCATGGACCTCCCCGCCGCCTCTAGAATCGTCAAATTCATAGAGTTCTTCTACGAGCCACCAGCAAACGGGAAGCCCCTTGCTATCGAGGTCTCCGGAGAGCGATCCAACGCTCTCTTCGACAAATTACCTCCTCAAAAATGGTCCGATAAAGGCAGCTTCGCCCCCGCGCAGACATTGAGCGAAGGAAAGATTCCTCTCAAAGAGAAGAACATCAACGCCCTTCAACTGACCTTTCACAAAACCATCGTCAAGGTTCAAAAGGCCTGGGTCCAATTCGCCAACGGTGACAAGCTCGTCCTCAAAATCCTGCCAAAATATGGCACAGGCACCGTCACTCGCGTCTTCGATATGCCCAGACAACATGTCGCGACAGCTGTCCATGTTCTTGCTCAAACAGCGGCCAACCCTCGGAATCAACAAGCACTCATTACAATTCGCGGCCGTCAAAACAGACCAAAGAAGAGCAGCACAGGACCCAAAGCCATCACCAAAGGCTGGAAGCTCCTCGGATTGAAATCAGTCCGGGTCAACTCTGAGCGAGATAGTATTCGAGTCGGATTCTTGCGAGGGAAAATTGGCCAACTCAAGGTGATCGCTGGTGTGCACCCGGTCTTCGTTGACACTGTCAAAATCACCTTTAACAACAAGAAGACGCACACCTTCAAAGTCAATAAAGAGATCCCGGCAGGGACAGAGTCGGAAACCTGTGTCTTCCCCGGCGGGCCGAAGATCATTCAAAAGATTGTCTTCGTCTATCGCTCAACAGGCGGCAAGAAATCAACCCTCGCGATGTACGGGAAGTAAACCTGCAACATTGCAAGTCTGCTCCCAACGAAGACCTCGTCGCGCCAAGCTACTGCTTCTTAGTCACAAGCTACTGCTTCTTATTCACGAGCTCTGCGCCAAAGCTATACTTCAGCGAGACCCCGCCTCTCTTCTCGACCAAGTTCAACGATTGGGCGTATTTTACAGATTGAACATGACCCAGAGCGACATTGAAGATCACCGAGCCTTGCCCAATCCCGTCTTTCACCACAAGGGGTGTTTTTGATCCAGCCGAGAATTTGACCACTGTCTTTGTCGACAACGCAATGGTCGCGAGAGTCTGACCTTCATGCTTCTTCACTCCTTTTAAAGTCCAGGTGAAGGTTGTGATAAAGGTCCCAGGCTCTTTCCCTCCGGGTCCTTCAAGGGTCTTCTTTTGGATATGGCTCCAAGAATCTCCGACCGTCACCGCTTTGCTCGGTAAAATTAGATAGTCGTAGGGCACTGCATCAATACCCGCGAGTGTCCAGCGAATGAGATTCCTGTCAATTCGTTTGACCGACTGAGCTTCCCCACGAGAGGCTTGTCCGAGAGCGCTCACCGAAACCGTGCGCTTCGCCATAAGTTTTTCGAAGCGTTCTTTCTCAGCCCCGCCCATTTTGTCGAGGTCATCCGAGCTGCCTTTTACAGACATTCCCCGAGTGTTATTCGACCGTTCGACCCAGGGACTCTTGAGTTCAATTTTCGCCGCCATTGTCTTCCCATCGACAGAAACGCAAGACTCTTCATATCTGCGCTGACTCTTTAATAAAACCGCCCCTTCTTGTTGGTTGTAGGTCGCATTTAACTTGTAATGACGCTTCTGTCCCTTGGAGAATTTGTAACGGAGCTTGTAAGCCTCACCTGGCTTCACATCGGATTGATCGGCGGGTTTTGCCTCCTTTTTTGGGGCTCCTTTTGCATTCACGTAAGTCGCGCTAAAGCTATGCTTGAGCGGCACGTCCTTCGTGCCCTCGACAAACTTCAATCCGTGAACAAATTGAACGCTTTGAATATGGCCCCGGCTCAAGTTAAAAACAATGGTGCCCTCGCCCATACCGTCCTTTATCTTCAAAGGCTTCGCTGGTGGGCCTCCGACAAACTTAATCTTCGTTTGAGTCCCCAAGGCGACCGTCGCCAATGACTGCTCACCCTTCTTGACGCCTTTCAGTGTCCAAGTGAACGTTGTCACAAAGGTCACCGCTTTTCCCCCAGGCCCCTCAAGGGATCGCTGGAAGACATGACTCCACGAATCCCCAATTTTGACCGCTTTACCAGGAAGATTAAGGTAGTCAAAAGGCAGATATTCAACGCCTCCAATAACCCAATGAATGAGATTTCTGTCGATGCTCTTCGCAGTAGAGAGCTTGCGAGAAATCGCTCCCTTAGAATTCACCGAAACACTGCGTTTCGCCATAAGCGCTTTATAAAACACTTTCTCGTCATCGCGCATGCTGTCCAATTGATCAGAACTGCCTTTATATTTAGAACCACGAGTGTTGTTTGTCCGTTGAACCCACTTGCTCTCTAAGTTCACTTCAGCGCTCTTAGCCTTCTCGTCAACAGACTGACAATGCTCTTCGAGCTTATGTTCTCCAGTCATGACAACGATCCCAGCTCCTTGGTTGTAAATCGCTTTCAGTTTATAGAGGCGCTTCTCACCCTTCGTAAATTTATAGCGAAAATCATAGCTCTTTGCATTCTGTTTTCCTGTGGGTTTGGAAGTGGGCTTTGAGTCTTGCGCGGACGCCGTTTGAACGGCCAGAAGACCAAATACAACAAAGAAAAGATGCTTAGGCATTCGACTAACTTTCTAATGAACTTCTATAACAATCATGGAACGTCGCTCAGCGCCATTCCATTCAAAAACCGTACTTATTAAAGACTCAAGAAGTAAAGGTTTTACTGCCCCAGTCGCATTGGGAAGCCTAGTGATTCGAGGGCTTTATATAGGCCTTCTTTGTCGTAAACAGGTACTGAGCATCTTGCCCCGGCACATATAAAGACCGCCGCTTTATCCATCTTTGGGAAGGTCTGCCCGCTCTTACTCTTCTTGTTCTCTGCTGGGTCTTGCCACTCAACAACCTTGTATCTCGTCGGCAAGCGTAAGGCGGCTTTAAACAAGGCCTTTGCATTCACATCGCCTTTTCCTCCAACGATGACAATATGAGGCGCTTCCGTGCTGAATTCGCGGTCGGCAAGCAAGGTTCCGGCAGTGCGTTGTCGATTGGCAATTCTCGGGATGAGTAGATAGGCCATAGCGTGCCCGGCGCTCTTTTTGAAGCTCTTGTTTCCAGTCGCAGCTGCTAAAAGATTGAGAAAGCGAGCGAGGACCCTGTTCTCGCCCCGACGAACAACCGGCTGAGCAAAGACTCCCACAGCGTTTTTAGGCAGAGGATTCGAGAGATAGCCGAGCTTGCCTTTTAGATTCTTAACAATGAATTGACCGCACTGCTCTGCGCGAGTGAGCCATTCCTCCTTGCCTGTCACTTGAGCGAGGGCTAACAATCCCTGTCCCATGTGCAAGTTGTCCGCGAGGAAAGGACCGCCCTTGTCTGCCTTCTCCCCATGACGGAAACCGCCGTCCGAGACACCACGATTCTTGATGACCCAGCGTGCGGCGGTCTCGGCTGCAGTCAGATACTGCTCGTCTCCAGTGACCGCGTTTCTTGACGAAAGAGCCTCTAGGGATTGGAACAGCGCTTGAGGAGTCTCGCGTGTAGTAAGACGGCCTGGAGACGCTCGCGCGTACGGTTGATCGTAAGGAGTTGGGATTCCCCGCCGTGATCTTTGTATCAGGCTCTGAACTTGGCCCTGGTGTACGAC
>JARGOJ010000253.1:0-6223 GCA_029210225.1 Planctomycetota bacterium | reverse complement strand
TCGGCTGCAGTCAGATACTGCTCGTCTCCAGTGACCGCGTAGAGGGTTGAGAAGGCTTCAACGAGGAGACCGTTTTCTTGACTGTAGATATTCTTGTCAACGGCGGGTATCCCTTGTTTTCTGCGCTCTTCATCATTCCCATTAAAGTAAGTCTCGCTATGCTCCCCCTTAATTAAATCGGCATCCTGGCTTGTGTAATAGGCGCCCTCAGGGCTCTTTAGAAAATTTTGGGTGTATGCATAAGTGTCCTTGGCGGCTTTGAGGTCTTGGTCTTTACCCCATAGAACAAAGGCTAGAGCGAAGGTTCGAATATTATGAGCCTGGAAGATGGTCAATTTTTCATAGTGAGGATTGGTCCAAACTTGACCGTGGGAATACTGATAAACGCCGCCCCAGACTGGGTCGAGGAGAAATTGTTGTTTATCGAGGGTTTCGCGGGCCATTTGCTGGCCGTCCTTGGTGCCGTCGAGGGCAAGCTCCATACCGTATTCGACCATGTTCCAATCCATCCACTTCTGACTAAATCCCCAGCCCTTATTTTTCTTGTCATAGGCCGCTCGATAGAGGTCGTTTAGCTGGGCTTTGAGGTCCTTATCGAGGGACGATTTTTTCGCGGCGCTGAGCTTTGGCTCTGCTCTCACAGAGGGACCGGGAGTTGGATCTTCGACGAAGGCACGTAACCGGGCCATGAAGAGAGGCTTGGGCATGTAGCCGCTGAATTTGGCGAGTTCCTGACCGTCGGCGTCCAAGAGAATCGTCGCGGGCCAACCCCAATCGTGGTAGCGAGATGCCAAATCGGGGTGGGCGTCCTGGTCGACCTTGGAAGCAACAAAGTGCTCGTTCATATAGGCCGCCACTTGAGGGTCGGAGTATGTCTTTTCGTCCATGACATGGCACCAGTGGCACCAAACCGCCCCCAAGTCTAAGAGAACGAGCTTCTTCTCCTTCTTCGCCTGAGCAAATATTCCATCGGACCATTCTGTCCAGGCGACGGGCTTCGAATTCACTGCTTGGTCGCGAGTGTCCTTTTGTGAGCTTTCCTCGGGAGAGGTACACGACACAGCGGCGAGAAGCAGAAACAGGAGAATGCGTTTGGACATGGATTTCGTCCTTTTGATGAGTCGTTATCCTCGGGAAATCGAGGCGGCAAATGATAGGCGTTTGGCCAGGACAATCCCCGACGCATTGACCAATAGTCTCGCAGGATTCTTTTTCGGTTCAATTGATCAAGGCCGGGCCCCGATTTTAACCCGAGGACCCGGCCTTGCATGACTCTCTTATCTTTTTAAGCGTTGTCGATATCGATCAGCTTCTGCTCAATCCGCGCCACCAATGTATCTAGGCCCTTGCCAGTTATTGCTGAGACGAGGATAGGGTCTTCGGTTATCTGACGTGCGAGAGGTAGATAGTTCTCCGAGCGGATCAAATCGCATTTATTGAAGACGATAATCTCCGGAGCGGAATCGAGCTCAAGCTCGGCGAGAAGCTCTCGCACAGCGCGAATTTTGAGGTGCATATCTGGCGCCGAAGCATCGACCACATGCAAGCGAATCTTTGCGTCTCTCAGTTCTTCCAAGGTCGCTCCAAAAGCCCGCGCCAAATCCTGCGGCAGCTCCTCGATAAAACCCACGGTGTCTGAGAAGACGACTCGTCTCTGGGATGGCAAAGTTCGACGACGAACGGTTGGGTCCAAGGTTGCGAAGAGCCGGTCGGCGGTCCCAACGGTCGCTCCGGTCAAGCGATTAAAGAGCGTCGATTTGCCGATGTTGGTGTACCCAATCAAGGCAATATGATCGACCTGTCCTTTCAGGCGTTTCTGGCGCTTTTGATTGCGTCGCTTAAGTAACTTGGTGTATTTCTTCTCCAAGCCTTCGATGCGGCGACGAATCGCCCGACGGTCGAGTTCGAGCTTCGTTTCGCCAACGCCACGATTACTACCGATTCCGCGATTGGCGCCGAGGCCACCACCAATCTGGGATAGGCCCTCACCACGACCGGCGAGACGAGGTAAATGATAGCGAAGTCGCGCCAACTCAACTTGTAGCTTACCTCCCGATGAGCGAGCGCTCTGCGAGAATAAGTCCAAGATAATCTGTGTTCGGTCGAGAACCCGAACCCCGATGAAGCTCTCTAAAGCCTTGGCCTGGGTGCCGGTTAAATCACAAGAGAAGACGACCAGGTCTGCGTTCTTTTGGACACAGAGCAACGCCAACTCCTGAGCCCGACCGCTTCCGATGAGAGTTTTTGGGTGGAGAGCTTCACGGCGTTGAAGCACTGTCCCGGCAATCATAGCTCCGGCCGAGCTGACCAGCTCTTTGAGTTCTTCTTCACGACGTTCGAGCATGCGGCGCGACTCCACACCAACGGTGACAAGTATGGCCCGCTCTGAGTTTTCTCCTCGAGTGGAACGAGTCTCGGAGACCCCGCGTTCAAATTCCTCTTCAAGGGCTCCAATGAACTCTTCAAAGTCGTTTCTTAGTTGCCGTGGAGAACGAGGATCGGAGATCACGTAGCTTTTGCGGCGAGAGAGGCTCTCTTCGGTGGCTTCAGAGTCGGGAGCTTTAAGATGGGCTTCGCGAAAGGACCAGGGGCGACCATCTTCGGTGATGGCAACCTGGATGTACAAATCAAAACGCGCTCGGGCGAGGGTCGTCAGATCTTTTTCGCTGGGTTCATCGCTGTATGGTCCTGTTGCGATCCAACGGAGACCACGGAATCGACCTGCTGGACGTTCCCTCACAAGCTCTGGAGGGACACCTAAACCGGTACTATCCCCGAGTAAAACATGAAGAATTCGACCACGACGATCGATGAGGACCCCAATGCGTCGCTTCGTTTCACCGGACCATTCTGATAACTCTCTAACAAGCTCTAAAGATGCCGCTTGCTCTTGTTTTAAGCGCCGCCTAAAAAGCTTTTCGGCGTCCGCTAGATGCTGTGGACTGAGCCCTGTTGTGTTCCCAAATAGCTTTCTGATGAACAACCTCCGAAAGTCTTTCTCGACCCTAATATATGAAGCGCTCTATTGATGAGGGTATTATGATTAAGCAACTGTTGCACGAAGGAACGCTCGAGACTTCGATCCATGTCAGAGGGATCGGGATTCTTCGCAGACTATTTAGCTTCGTTTCTTCAAAGAAAGTGTTCGCGAAACCTCGGTCGGACTCTCTCAGGAACCAGGAATGACGATCGAATATCACTGCCCCGTTTGCCGTGGAGTCACCTCCCTCCCCAACGAGAAGGAAGGGACCCTCGCCGCTTGCAGTCGATGCCAGCTCAAATTTATCGCCCCTGCCCCCGGCGCCTCTGTTCCTCCAGAGAGCGCTTCAGCGCCTCTGTTCGACTCTAACGCGACCGAAGTCTTTGACGGCGCGGAAAGCTCCTCATTTGACCGGACCGCGATGACCGACAGCGCCGTCTTCGACCGGAACGAAATGCCAGATAGCTCCGTCTTCGAGCGCCCAGGTCTAGCTAAGAAGGACGGCTATGATCCCTTCAAGGGAACCGTCCCTGGCTTTGAGGATAGAGACGCCTTCCGTACCGCGAGCGGTCGCTTTACGCCCCTCCGCCCCTCACAATTGAGCGAAGCGGGAAGCCCCTTCGAGCCATTCATTCCTCAAGACGACAACGTCCTCGGCGACATTCCCGTCCCTCCAGCGCTCCCCCCGACCCCGACCGCTCCTCCCACTCCTGCCCCAAACCCCTTCAGCGCGCCGATCCCAGGGCTCCCAAGCTCCGACATACCGGAGCCTGGGGAAGTCACCCCCACCTTTGGGACAGCTCTCACAGAGAACCCTGCGCTTGCCGCGCCAAACCCCTTCGCTGCTCCGGTCCCAGAACCCGGCGCGAACAATCCGCGGCCTCACTCTTCAACCCTGCCCCCGCTTCAAAGTTCAAGCGGCGCCTCTCCCAACCCCTTCGCCGCGCCGGTCGCCGAAAACAAAGAAAGACAGCGCCCCCCAGCCTCCTCTAGGCATGAAGCGCAGGCTCCAGCGGCCCCGAATCCTTTCGCGGCTCCTGTCCCAGAAAGCTCGAAGCATAAAGCCCCGCCAAAGAGCCCAGCCGCTCAATTCACTCCGAGCATTCGATCCCAATCAACAGCCCCTCAACCCCCGCCTGCGCCCGCTCCCAAGAAAGAGCAGGAATACAGCCTGCTCGTCGTCGAAGGTCTCGCCGAGCAGCTGTTTAAGTTTCAGCAAGGGAGCAGTTATGTTGTTGGGCGCGATGTCGCAGCAGGCATTAAAATCATGTCGAAGTCTGTATCCCGACGCCACGCCCGCATCGAAACCACCGGACCCACCCCCGTACTCATCGATCTAGGAAGCGCCAATGGCACGATTGTCAATGGCACAAAAGTCTCCAGGCTCGTCCTTCGAGATGGCGACTTAATTAAGATTGGTCAGGTCATACTTCGTTTCCAAAACGAATCTTAAAGAGGCCTTTAATGGATTTATGGTTCTCCGAACAACTCACCGATCACAGCCGCTTCTCCATCCGTGTCAAAGAGCAGCTCTTTCACGGAAAGAGTGATTTCCAAACAATCGATATCTATGACACCCACGACTTCGGCAAGGTCATGACCATCGACGGCAAGTTCATGGTCACCGAGCGGGATGAATTCATCTATCACGACATGATCTCCCACGTCCCCCTGTTAGCCCACAAAGCCCCAAAAGACGTCATGGTTATCGGTGGTGGCGATGGCGGCACTGTCCGCGAGGTGTTGAAGCATGACAGCGTGAGATCTGTTGAGCTCTGCGAAATTGACGGCATGGTCATTGAAACCGCACGCAAGTTTTTCCCAACCCTCTCCTGCGGCTTAGACGATCCACGCACCAAGATCCTCGTTCAAGATGGCATTGAGTACATCGCCACTCGCAAAGACGCCTACGATGTCATCCTCGTTGACTCCACAGACCCCGCTGGTCCCGCAGAAGGGCTCTTCAACAAAGCCTTTTACCAATGCGCCTTTGAGGCACTCAAAGACGGCGGCATCATGGTTGTTCAATCGGAGGGACCCCTCTGGCGAATGGACACCGTCCAAGAAATCGTCGAAACACTCAAATCGCTGTTCCCAGTCTGCGAGCTTTACACCTTCCCCGTGCCGACTTATCCCTTCGGCTATTGGAGCTTCACCTTCGCATCCAAAGAATACGGCCCCTTCGAGCACTTCTCTGAGAGTCGGGCGGCGACAATCGCCAAGACAACTCGCTACTACAACCCGGGCATTCACCACGCGGCCTTTGCCTTGCCCAACTTTCTGAAACAAAAACTCAACCCAGCGGAAAGCTAAGCGATGCGCGCTCCACAAGACATTTTGTTAGCGCTCATTCTCATCGAGTGCGGGCTCGCCTCCCGAGATATGGTGAAGAAGCTCCGCCGGAAACAACTCCAGCTCGCCCAACAACGTGGGAAAGCCCCGCCCCTCGGTCAGTTCCTCACTCAGGAGAAAATCGTCTCTCCGCGGCAGTATCTTGCCCTGCGCGAAATTGTCCTGCGCTGCCAAACCCAGTGCCTTGGCTGTCGCCGGCCCTTCTCAGTGCTCCCCGCAAAACGCGCCGGGCGAAGACGCTGCCTTCGTTGCGGCACCATGACTCCGACTCCAGTCCTAGACTTAAGCGCTTTCGACACCAAACATTCTGATCGCAAGCGGCTGATTAGCGCGTCCTCCGGGCATCGCCACCCCAGCGCCAACAGCGCTGGAATTGGTCGCGTGGACGATCGCGGTCAGCCCATCCCTGACTTCATCGGTCCCTACAAAATTGTCGACTACATTGCCGCCGGAGGCATGGGGGTTATCTATCGGGCCACTGGCCCGGACGGGGGCCCAGAAATGGCCCTTAAGGTCCTCCGAAAAGACTGCACAGGCGACCTCATCGAGCGCTTTAAGCGAGAAGGCGAAGCGGAAGCGAGGCTTAAGCATCCGGCGATTGTGGAGGTTTATGATCTTGGAGAAGACGACGGGACAAACTTCTTTACCATGGAGCTCATCGACGGCCTGCCCTTCGACGAGTTTCTAAAAGCGAAGCATCCCCTGAAAGAGGTCCTGCCCCTCCTCGCTCAAGTATCCCATGGCCTGGACTATGCTCATGACAACGGGCTCATTCACCGAGATATGAAGCCTCAGAACATCCTCATCACCAAAGATGGACGGGCCAAGCTCACCGACTTTGGATTGGCCCGTGATTTAGGCCAGTCCTCCCTCTCAAACGATGGCGATATC
>JARGOJ010000252.1 GCA_029210225.1 Planctomycetota bacterium | reverse complement strand
TGAGGATGGTTGAGCAGAGGATTGTTCGCATGGATAAGACTCGCAGATGCAGGAATGAGGCCGATTATCTTAAACGGAAGCGGGGCGCTATGCGAAGAAAATCACCCTTGGATGCGGCGATAGGAATAGACGAGGCGCCTGTCAGATAGACGAGAGGCGCCTCGATTTATTCATCCTCAGCTTGAATTGAGGAGACCCGGTTTCCTAGTAAGCCTTGGAGAAGATTGCTTTTTTGCGGCTTGGCTGCCCTGTGACAATGCACTTGCCATCTTCTTCGTCTTGCCCAAGAGGAACGCAACGAACAGTGACCTTCAACTCTTTGAGGGTCTTCTCTGTTTCATCGCAGCCGGCGTAATGAGCGAGGACGAAGCCACCATGAATCTCAGGCTCCTTCTTATTCTTGGGAGTGAAGAAGGCTTTGAATTCGTTTAGGTCGTCGAGCTCAACAGTGTTCTCTTTGCGGAAAGCCAGGGCCTTGTCGTAGATGCTCTGTTGGATTTCGTCGAGCAAAGAGAGGACGTTCTCAGCAAAGCTGTCACGGCTCATCGTCTGCTTCTCGCCACCATCACGACGTGCAAAGACCAAGTTCCCTGCGGCAACATCTCTCATGCCGACTTCGACCCGCAGAGGCACTCCCTTGCGCTCCCACTCGAAGAACTTAGGACCAGGACGCAGAGCTTCGCGGTTATCGACTTTCACACGAAGCTTCAGCTCGCCATAGCGCATCTTCTTGAGCTTGGCGACGAGGGGTTCAAGGTATTCATTCACCTTGGCTTTGTCTTCGTCGTTGCGAGCGATGGGAACAATGACCACGTGAAGGGGCGCGACTTTAGGGGGCATTACCACGCCCTTGTCGTCGCCGTGAGTCATGATGACCCCGCCGATCAAGCGAGTGGAGACACCCCATGAGGTTGTCCAGGCGAATTCTTCTTTTTGCTCCCGAGACAGATACTTGATCTCGAAGGCCTTGGCGAAGTTCTGACCGAGGTTGTGAGAGGTTCCCGCTTGCAGCGCCTTGCGGTCCTGCATCATGCCTTCAATGCTGTAGGTGTGATCGGCTCCAGCGAAGCGGTCATAGGCAGGCTTCTCACCAGTAATCACAGGCATGGCGAGGTAATCCTCGGCGAAGCTGCGATAGACTTCGAGCATCTTCAAGGTCTCTTCCTGAGCTTCCTCAGGGGTTTCGTGAGCCGTGTGGCCTTCCTGCCAGAGGAACTCAGAGGTTCTCAGGAACAAGCGGGTGCGCTTCTCCCAACGAACCACATTGGCCCATTGATTAATGAGCAAAGGCAGGTCGCGATAGGACTGAATCCAACCACGATAGACGTCGCCGATAATGGTCTCTGAAGTGGGGCGAATATAGAGATTCTCTTCGAGCTTATGGCCGCCGGCGTGAGTGACGACCGCGCACTCAGGGGCGAAGCCCTCGACGTGGTCTTTCTCTTTATTGATGAATGATTCGGGGACGAAGAGCGGGAAGTAAGCGTTCTCGTGGCCAGTCTCTTTAATCATCTCGTCGAGCTGACGCTGGATGTTCTCCCAGATCGCGTAGCCATAGGGGCGGATGACCATGCAGCCTTTGACAGGGGCATGTTGAGCAAGCTCAGCTCCCTTAATGACTTCCTGATACCACTGAGGATAGTCCTCAGAGCGTTTGGTCATGCCCTTAAATTTCCGTCCCATAGTTCTTTCATTCTCCGTTTTACAACACCTGTTAAATTGTGTTTTTTAGTGATAATTCCATTGTTTAGGAAGCTCTGCGTCGCATAGCGCGCACTCAAACCATGTGTCCTTGACTATATTGTTGGCTCGGCAGCTTGGGCAACGACGAAAGATGACCTCATGAGTGAAGCAACTTGGGCTCGCGAACGCCAAACCGCTCTTTTCTATGGCCGTTTTCAAAGCAGGAAAGGAAGTGGGCTCGGGGCAATAACCAGTCGACTGATTCGAGCACTCGGCGATCTCTAAGCTTGGGTAGTCAAAGCAGAGCTCTCCAGCGCTTAGAACAACCTTGCCTGCAGCGCATTGCACATGTTCCGAATGTCGGTCGGCGACCCGTAGATGACCCTCTTGATCCACGACGAAAGTCACCCAGATTTGTTTCTGAGAATCGGCTTCCTGAAGCGTGATCTTAAGCCAATGTTCCAAATCGGACCGGCTTCGGATGCGGCTCCCTTCCTCTTTTCCTAACACTCTTTTGCGAATGGCCGAAGGCCCCACATAAGAATAAAGTTGCGCCATGCTCTTTTCCTCCGCCATTAAGACGGCTGAGGGGCGGCGCTCCTGTCCCGGCACTTTGTTCTGGCCCGGAAAAGGTGCTCAATTTACCACGGGCAGCAGAGCAAACAATGGGCTTTGCTGAGATTCTTCGGTCTTTTTGTCTCTATAGCTGCTAGCACCCTTTAGAGAGACTTACGAGTTCCTCATTTTGAAGAGGGAAGCCAAGGCGCATTATTTTCGCTTTGCTCAAGGATCGGTATCTTCCTTAAGTCTAGTATAATGAATCGCTTAGCCGTCTTGTTTGAGGATCTTCTGAGGAAATGGCGCCCCCGGAAAGGGCGTCCCGTATCCTCCAATGAGATGGGCTTTGGTAATGTAGGGCCCGAAGTCATAGGAAAACGCGGTCTCCATAGAGAAAGAATCGCATGAATCTTCTAACGCCGGCTTATCTGGGCTTTCTGAGCCTTTTGATTCCTGTCATCCTGCTCTACTTCATCAAGCCAAAGCGAAAACGCGTTCTTGTTCCCTCCTTCCATATATGGGAGCGGATGTCACGAGAGCAGCAAGCCAACGACCTCATTAAGATGCTCAAGCGCTTACTCTCCCTCATCCTCCACTGCATTCTCATCCTCCTCCTCACCATGGCCCTAGCCCGCCCGTTCTTCTCAGAGCGTCTTGTTCCTCAGCGCATTGTTGTGGTTATGGATGCCTCGACCAGTATGCTCGCGTATTCAATGGATGAAGACGGCGCCATTGATGGGGAATCACGGCGCTTTGATAAAGCCCGGGACTTCGCTAAAAAACTCGCGGGAGACCTTTCTCCCGAAGATCGCATGATGGTGATCGAAGCGGCGACCCAGCCCCGCGTTGTCATGCCCATGACAAGTGATCGCTCCAACCTCAAAGATATGCTCGACACCATGTCGGCGCGCCCCGGTCAAACAAACCTCAACGAAGCCCTCACCCTCGCTCAAGCGGTCGCTCGTCAGCTCGCTGAAAAAGCCCAGAAGGCGAAGGCGAGTCGCGAAGAGAGCTGGCTGAGTTTCTTTAAGGCCAACACCGAGGAAGCCGAGACCATCGTCTACGTGCTCAGCGACGGCACCGACTCGAAGCTCGCTGGAGTCACCAAAAAGACCGGCGAGCTGTCTCTGCCAAAAGGCACCAAGTTTTTCTATGTCCCCTTCGGTACCGAGAAGAACGACAACCTGGGCATCACCGCCTTTGCCATTCGTGAATTGCTCAACTCTCAGGGAGACCACGAGGTCTTGGCGACAGCCCATAACTACAGTGATACTGATCTTGTGGTTCGCCCAGAGCTGTTCTTCTTGAATGATCGAAGTAAGAAGGAGATCGCGGAAGGAAAGGACAGTCGCGACGTTGATGACGACGAAGACATCCTCGACTCACTCCCGGAGATGGTGATCCCAGCGGGTAAGAGCGTTTCTCTGCCAATTAACGAGACCAACATTCGGAAGTCGGGCATATTGAAATTGCGCCTCTCCGTCACCGGAGTCACCGATAAATCCCGCGAAGGTTGGACGGACCTCCTCGATGTCGACAACGTCGCCTACGCGGTGATACCGAAATCCAAGCCTAAGAAAGTGCTGCTCGTCTGCTCTGAGCGAAATCTCTTTTTAGAAACAGCCCTTGGTCAAGATTCGAGCATCGAGGCCGATCGCCTGGTGGTGCAGGGGACGCTGAATCCCTACAAAGAATTGAGCGACAAGGACCTGAAAAAATACGACGTGGTGATCTTCGATCGCTATCTCCCAGAGAAACTCCCGGACGCCGACCTCATGTTCTTCGCCACTCGCGGTGAGAAGAGTCCTATCCAAGGGGACGGCTCTATGACCTTGCCTTTGATTCAAGATGACTACGACAAGAGTCACCCCGTGATGCACTACGTTCAAATGACGAACGTGAATATCGCCTCTGCACAGAAATTGATTCGCCCTGCAGACTTGCGCTGGAAGGTACTGGTCCAATCGTTTAAGGATCCGCTGATCTTAGCCGGTGACTTTCCCGAGCGTCGTATGATCTATGTTGGTTTCCACGCGTCCGATTCAGACATTGTGTTGCAGCAATCCTGGCCGATGTTCATCTCGAACTCTATGGAGTGGTTGGCCAATCGCCGCCGCGAGCGTGTGAATATCCCGAACTTCAGGGCTGGCTACGCGGCGAGCCTCAAGGTTCCTGGCACTGAGGCCAAGCGCATCGCTGTTTGGGCTCCGGATAAGAAGCTCAAGGCTGTCTCTGTTCCGATTTATGGGGGCGAGGCGACTTACACCGCGACGGAAGCCATCGGGGTTTATCACGCGTCGCCATTGACTGAAGAGCAAGAGGCGACCCTCGCTGAGAGCAAGCCACCCTTTGAGGCCTCGCGCTTTACTGTCAATTTACTCAGTCAGTCCGAAGGTCATATCCAGGTTGAGAAGAAACTCAATCAGGGTGAAGAGCTTTTGGAAAACTACGAAGCCGGTTTTGAAATGGAGATACGCCCCACGTTGTTGTGGCTCATTCTCGCCGTGCTCTTACTTGAATCTTTACTCTTTCACTTCTTAACGGTTTTTTAGGAGGCGACGATGCGCTTCGAGTTCGGACTAGAACAGCCCGACCTGGCCTGGTTACTGCTGGCCCTTCCTTTATTCGTTGTCTTTGCCCGTTACAGCAAGCAAGAATTGAGTAAAGGCCGCTTAATCGTCCACGCTTTGCTTCGCTCGTTGATACTGACGCTGTTGATCTTGGCCGCGTCTGGGCTTCACATTTCTTTCAAGGAGAAGCGGCTCGCCCTCGCCTTTGTGTTGGATAGCTCACCGAGTATCACTGAGACCCTCCTGCAAAAGTCAAAAGACTATGTTGAAGAGACCATTGGAAAGCTCGATCCTAAAAAGGACCGAGTGGCCATCATCTCCTTCGCCGAAGAAGCAGTCTTGCTCGATCAGGGGCTGGCAGCATCTTTCAAGGACTTCAAGAACTTTGAGATCATTCGCGCCAAAGGCGACGAGTCCGATGTCGCAACAGCGCTTCGATTGGCGCGGGCATCGCTCCCAGCCGACTACGAGCGCCGAGTCATTCTCTTAAGTGATGGAAACGAGACGCGCGGCGATGCAGCTCAGGAAGCGGCGCGCCTGGCCTCTGATGGCATTGCGCTGTCTGTGATTCCCCTGGCCCGCGAAGGTATTTCCGACGCGCTGCTCTCGTCGATTGAGTTCTCTAAGTCATCCGCCGAAGAAGGGTCGTCCGTTGAAGCAAAGGTCACGATCAGCGCAACGAAAACAATGACCGGCATGTTGACCCTCTACCGCGACGGATTTACCAAGCCTGAGTGGAAGCGAAAAGTGACCCTGAAGCCTGGGCGCAATCCGGCCTTTAAATTCAAAGACGAAATGACTGGAAAAGGCCTCTACGCATACGAGGCGGTCTTTGAATCTCGCGCCGATAAAGTGAAAGAGAACAACCGCGCCTTGGGTTTCATGCCTGTCGAGGGACGCCCCAGGGTCTTGATTATTGAGCGGGTTGAAGAAGACGCCGAGCACATTGCTCGGGCGCTCTCCCAAGAACATATGGATGTTGAAGTTCGTGGCGCGATTGGTGTTCCTAATAACCTCGCCGACCTTGAGAGCTTCGACGCGGTCATCTTCTCCGATGTCCCCAGTGTTGATTCCCGAAATGGTGTGTCCATCACAACGACGCAAATGGATCTCATTCGTAATTACGTCGAGAAGCTCGGCGGCGGATTCATCATGATTGGTGGGGAAAACTCCTTTGGCCTCGGGGGCTACTACAAGACTCCCATTGCCGATGTCCTGCCAGTCAAATTAGATATCCCCAAGAAGATGGAGATCCCCACCATTGCTATGGCGCTGGTCCTTGATAAATCGGGGTCTATGCAGGGAGCAAAGATACAGTTGGCGCGCGAGGCGAGCAGCCGTGTGGTCGATCTATTGAAGGCTCGGGATTACATGGGCGTTGTGACTTTTGATTCTCAGCACCACTGGGAAGTGCCCATGATGCGCGCATCGAACAAGGCGCTGATTCGCGACCGTATCGCACGCATTGGCGCGAGCGGTGGAACTTACCTCTTCCCTGCGATGAAAGAAGCCTATCTGGCCTTGCGTAAAGCCAAGACGAAATTGAAACACGCGATCATTCTCTCTGACGGTCACACGAACCCTGCCGATCATAGAGGGCTGGCAGCGCAGATGCGTCGGGAGCGTATGACTATCTCGACCGTGGGAATTGGTCAGGGCGCCGACACAAAGCTATTAAAGACGATTGCTCAGGCTGGAAAAGGCCGGTTCTACTACACTGACGACTTCCGGACTATCCCCCAGATCTTTACCCAAGAGACCATTAAAGTTTCGAAGTCCACGATCACTGAAGATCCCTTTGAGCCAAAAGTTCTCAAGGATCACAGCTGTATTCGTGGGATTAACTTCGAGGGGAAGAACCTCTACGGTTATGTCTCAACTCGGCCTAAAAAGACTGCGGAAGTGATTTTGAACACGCACTTAAATGAGCCGCTGTTTTGTCTCTGGAACTTTGGTCTCGGGCGTTCTGCGGCGTTTACTTCGGATGCGAAGGAAAAATGGGCCTACGGATGGTTGCGTTGGGACGGTTATCAGCGCTTTTGGGCTCAAGTTGTTCGCACGGTGATGCGAAACAGCGGTCGCGCCGCGTTGACCATGCAAAGCCGCGTCATTGTAAAGGGTGATAAAGCCCGAATTAAGATTGAAACAGCGGATGGAGAAGGGCGCTTTGTGAATAAGCTGCCGCTCAAATCGGAGATACTCTATTGGAGCGGTGAACGCGCTGCCAAGGGCAACAGCGTCGCCAAGATGGATTTGAAGCAAACAGCCCCTGGCCTCTATGAGGGGACTTTTCAGTCCGATAAGCCCGGCGGATACATTGTGAAAACAGTGGACGGCGAGGGTCACTTCAGCGCGAGCGCGTTTGCCATTAGTTATCCGAAGGAGTTTGCGCAAATTGGAATGGACAAGCCTAAGCTAGAGCGTTGGGCGACTGTGGGTTTGGGGCACTTCAATCCTGAGAGCGCTAAGATCGTGACGAGAGAACAAGAGGCCCGTTCCCAAAAGAGCCGCCTTGTGGAGCTCTTATTAATCTTGGCTGTCTTGCTCATTCCTTTGGATGTTGCGTTGCGCCGTATTCAAGCTCGTTAATGAATCTGTGGGAGATCTTGGTCTATGTCGGCACAATTCTGGCCTCAATTGCTCCATGTGAAAACGAATCAGGTCGTTCCGCTCAGAATTGAGGGGGAGACGAGCTTTGGGCGAAGTCCACAGTTCTATGATTATTCCGAGAACGGCTCGACTCGATGGTCTTCGAACCTCGCTACAGAGCTCTCTCAGAGTAATTATATCTGGCTCTCCGACGATACGTTCATTTCGAGAGTCCACGGCAAAATCTTGCATATACCGGGCTCTGATACCTTGATTTATCAAGATTTGAATTCAACCAATGGATCTCAGATTAACTTCACTCATCTCTCGACAACCGAGGCCACCTACAACCTCGCGAAGGAATTAAAGATTGGGGCTGATTTACCAACAGCATCTCTCAATCACGGCGACATCATTTCTGTCGGTCAAGAGGCCTTCGCCGTCGAACTCGTTCCGAACCCTCAGGATATACTTGCTCGCAGTCGCTGCGCCCTATTAATTGATGGAATGGGACAGCCGGCCCCTGAGAGCTTTGATTTGACGAAGAAGCTGCTGCTTCAGAAGCGCTTTTACGAATCTCATATCGGATTTGTCGACGGCCAAAGTGGCGACCTCGCGACGGCCTATCAGCGCGGTAAGTCTCGCTTGACGATTGACATGTCTTCGACCAGCGGCTTTGTGATCATTTACTATCGTGGCGTCGTCGAGGGGGAGACCTTGCGCCTTGGCGACCACGAAGCGGAGACGCCTGTTTCTCTGCTGCGCTGGCTCGATGAGATTCCGGGCTCCAAGGTTGTCATGATTCAAAGTGAGAGTCCGGCGACAGCATTTGAGAAGGCCTTTGAGAAGTTTGGTTATCGCGATACTTTGCTCGTGACCTATCAGGGATTCGACCTGGAAGCCTCGGCCCATCCTGCGGTTGGAAGCGGGGCTCAATCTCTTCGGGAAGATAAAAAGACGGGGACTTTTGTGCCAGGGCCAAAAGACACCTTGGAGGACGTTCTCAACGCTCTTATTGATCCGGATCGCCCGCCCTTAAGGGTGGAAACCTTGAAGCCTTACATGACTATCCAGAACCGCATGCGATTTACTTTGGGGAATCAACTGCGCCCTCTCGATTCTTACGGTGGTATTTTTCACTCTCTCGATTTCGATGCTGGGTCGAGCCTCGCTTGCAGCGTCGGTTCGTTTCGTTCCAAATAATGACAGAGAGCCCTGAAGCGGCTTCGAGAGCATTGGATTTCTGCCTGCTCATCCCCATTTATAACGACTGGGAGAGCCTCAATCTGTTGATTAAAGAGATCGCTGGGGTCCTTGAAAAAGGGGCGCTTCAGGCGGGGCTCTTTATTGTCAATGATGGCTCACTCTTACCCTCTAACTTAGAGGCCTCGAAGCCGAGTTGGCAGGCCTTTCAATTCATTGAGATCATTCAATTGCGTCGCAATATTGGTCACCAGCGGGCGATCACGACTGGGCTCACGACCATTTATTCTCAAAGGCCCTGCCCGGCGGTCTTTGTTTTGGATGGGGATGGCGAAGACAAGGCCGAGGACATTCCTCGTTTGTGGGAGAAATATCAGGAGCACAGCGGGCAGAAGATTGTCTTTGCTGAGCGGACAAGGCGCTCTGAGGGCTTTGTATTTACTGTGCTCTACAAAACATATCAATTGCTCCATTTGCTGCTCACAGGGCTTCCAGTGAAGGTCGGCAACTTCAGCGTGATACCGTTTTGGCGGCTGTCAAATTTAGTTGTCATTTCGGAGATGTGGAATCACTACGCGGCGGCGGTTTTGAAGAGTAAGCTGCCCTTCGAGACCGTTTCGACCTCTCGGGGCAAGCGCTTAATTGGTAAATCCAAGATTGGATGGGTGGGGCTCTTTGTTCACGGGTTGAGCGCTTTGGCGGTCTTTGGCGACATTGTCGGAACTCGCTTGCTCTTGTTGACAGTGGCTTTATTCCTCGCGTCGAGCCTGGCGCTGTCGGGGCTGTTCTTTGGCGCTGCGCTGTTAGATTTCAATTTGTCTCAGTCCATGGCCTTGCTCTTTGGCTTTGTCCTACTCTTCTTATCCCAAACACTGACCATGGCGGCGGGGATCGTCTTCTTCGTGCTTAGCACTCGAAACGGCGCGGGTTTTCTGCCGATTCGAGATTGCCCGTTCTTCGTTGAGAAAATTGAATTGTTGTCCTCGAAAAATGCGGAGCTTTCTAACGAGGATTAATCGGCCTTCGCGGCGCGCCAGGACCACTCACTGAGGCGGCGTAGCTCTTTGCAACCGTGGGCCTCGAAGAGCTTCCACATGGCCTTATTCTCCATGGAGCAGCCGCCATGGTATTCCTGACCTTTTTGGGCTTTGAGCATGGAGAAGCCATGACGGTGGATCCAGGCGCCGAGTTTTTTGCCTTGATATTCAGGGACTAGGCCCATGTAGGTCAGGCGTGACCAGCCGTCTCGCTTGTCGACCTGGGCGATAACGAGCGCGACGGTCTTGGACCCGAGCCGTCCTATGTGGACGCAATCCGGGCCGTCTGAGAGGTTTGGGTCGGTGAAGTATTCTTTGAGGAGATGGTGGGGATCGTCGTCGTCTTCCCAGTCGGGGGCGCCGCGCCCGACGCTTCCCAGCAGCTCGGCGCTTTTGTCAAAGCCGAGGCTGTCCATGTTGACCCAGCTTAGGGGGCTG